>JASJYE010000455.1 GCA_030123645.1 Candidatus Hydrogenedentota bacterium
GGGGCGCGGTATTACGTTCCGCTGCTGTTGCTGGGGCTAGGGGCGATGGCGTATATGGGGACGCAGGGCCGGGTGTATCTCGGAATGGCGGCCTTGCTTCCCGGGCTCTATGTCCTCTACTTCTTCCGCGACCCGGTGCGCCGCATTACGAGCGATCCCCGGGAAATCGTGAGCCCGGCCGACGGCCTTGTCGTCGAGGTTGCGCAACTTGAAGAGACGCCTTACTACGAGGGCCCGTGCATACGCGTCTCGATCTTTCTCAACATCTTCAATGTCCACGTGAACCGTATGCCCGACGACGGGACGATCGCGCGGGTGGAATACCGCGAGGGGAAGTACAAGAACGCGATGTCGGCCGAATCGAGCGACGTCAACGAGGCGAACACCCTTTGGCTCGACACGCGCCACGGGCCCATGACCCTGCGCCAAATCGCGGGGCTCATCGCGCGCCGGATCGTCTGTGTGGCGGAGGTGGGGGAGACTCTCAGGAAGGGCGAGAGATTTGGTATGATTAGATTTGGATCGAGGACGGAACTCTACCTGTCCCCGGATGTCGAAGTGGTTGTTGCCGTGAAGGACAAAGTGCACGGCGGCTCGACCGTCGTAGCCCGTTTCCCATGACGAATCCGAAGCCCAAAAAGAGACGCTCACGCAGGTTCCGCCAGCGCCGGCGGCGGCGCATGCCGATCAATGTCGCCGCGAGCGTCATCACGACCTTTTCGCTCTACTGCGGCATCGCCAGCATTTTTGCAGCCATCCGAAGCGATTATGAAATGGCCTCGTACTGGATCCTAGCCGCCATCATCTCGGACATGCTCGACGGCACGATCGCGCGCCTGACGAAGAGCGTGTCCGACTTCGGGAAGGAACTCGACGGCCTTGCGGACATGGTCTCATTTGGCGTCGCCCCTGCAGTGCTCATCTACACCGCGTACCTGATTGAATCGGCCGTGACCGGTTCCGACGTCGCACCCATGGGCAGCATGGTCGCGATCGTCTTTGTCATCTGCACAGCGCTTCGGCTCGCCCGGTACAACATCTATCAGGCGGAACGGCAGGACCTCTTCGTCGGTCTCCCATCGCCCGCGGCGGCGGGGACCATCGCTTCGTTTACGCTCTTCGTGCAGTACTTCGATTTACACGTGGCCTATTGGGTACTCGGCCCGCTGACGGTCGCGCTCGCGCTGCTTATGGTCAGCACGGTGCGCTATCCCAAGAGAACCATGCGCATTTTCGTGTTGTCGCCGCGCTATGCCGTCCGATTCCTTGTCCTTTGTGGGGTGGGGATTGCGGTCTTCCACTATGCGCGCCAGTATCACTCGGCGATTGTCCTCCTACCTTTGGGGATGGCCTATGTCCTGTTCGGCGTAGTGAACGGAGTTTACGTCTTCCTCCGCCGAAAGCGCCTCGGGGCAGCCGCAGAGCAATCAGAGGAAACAAGGCGCGAAACCCTTTCGGACCTGAAATAATCTTGGCAAAGCTCTAGCCGGCCTAGGAATCGGAGGTTTCGCCCTGGAAGAGGGTCGAGGCGCGGTAGGTGTCGATGCCCTCGAGGATGAGGACCTTGAGGGTTGCGGCGATGGGTACCGCGAGCAGTAGTCCCAAGAACCCAAGGGCGTTTCCGAATACCAGCACGGCGAGAATAACCCACACGGGCCCAAGCCCGACCTGCTCGCCGACGACCTTGGGCGTGATGAGCGTGCCTTCAAGAATCTGCGCGATGCCGAAGGTGGCCAGCACGACGAGTAAATGCCAATCGAGACCGGCGTACTGGATGACACAAAGTACGACCGCGGGTCCGATGGTAAGGATCAGGCCGAGATAGGGCACAAAGCTCGCCAGACCGCCGAATAGGCCCAGAGCGAGGCCGAAGGGCACGCCGGCGATCGTCAGACCGACGGCGTACATCACACCCAGAAATAAACACACGAGCCCTTGGCCGCGCAGGAAGCCCCTCAATTGTGCGTCGATCTTTGTCCCCACATTAAAGACGCGCTCGCGGTGGCGGGGGGGGACGAGGTCCTTCGCGGTCGCGACGATGTTGTCGAAATCGCGTAGGAGATATCCGGCCACAAAGGCGAAGAGGGCCAGGTTCCCGATAAATAAAATCAGGTTCAAGAGCCAGCGGCCCATGCCCGCGAAAAAACCGGCGACGCCCGAACCGGCGACGCCTCCAAACGAGACGATCTGTGCGCCGTATTCTTGAAGGAAAGCGGCGGCGCCTTCGCGGATGCGCGAGGACACCTCGAGGATGAGAACGGACAGTGCGTCGTATTCGTCCTCGCCCTCCGGTTGGCCCTCGCCCTCCGGTTGGCCCTCGCCCTCCGGTTGGCCCTCGCCCTCCGGTTGGCC
>JASJYE010000456.1 GCA_030123645.1 Candidatus Hydrogenedentota bacterium
TGCACACCACACCGCCAGGAACACCATCAGGCATGGCGAATGAAACTGGAAGCTGAGTCGAGTCGCGCGTCGGTGGAAAGGAGATCCCGCGAGGGACTGCAGTAAGAAGGCACGCTAAGTAACTAAATAGAAACTCGGGGCCCGAATGAGCTCCCATTATCGAAACAAAGGTGAAAGGAAGAAAAATGAGTCAATTTAAGAAAGCAGTATTCCCGGTAGCAATGCTCGCGTTGGCCTTCGTGCTCGTGGCCGGCGTGGCCGGCGCCCAAGACATGAAAAAGCCCGAGACGGTCACGATCTCCGGCAAGCTCGTCGACCTGTCTTGTGCCGCCAAGGGGCAAGCCATGATGGGTTCGGACACCAACGCCATCAATGACGACCACATGACACCAGATGGCAAAATAGCAAACTGCGCCACGATGTGCCTCAAGGGCGGACAGCCTGCGGGCATCTACAGCGATGGCAAGCTTACCGCCACTCTCCTCGCGAACGCCTCGCTGAACCTCTACAAATTCGCCGCGAAGGACGTCGAGGTCATGGGCTTCTGGGCCGGCAAAAAGGAAGACAAAACTGCCACCTTCATGCCCGCAAAGATTCGCGTGAAGGGCACCAAAGAATGGACCGAGGTGCAAACGAAGCAGATGCACTAACAGAGTCCACTTTTCGTTACAACGAATCATCCGGGGCGAAGCCGCCACAGCCAGACATCATATCGCAGTCACAGCGGCTTCGCCCCCCACTTCCAGCCCGGACAGTTCACCGGATTTCCTACTACGACGGCGGATGAGGATACTGTGACAGGAGAGGTGTGGCTGGTCCCAGCCCGTGAAATGACGCCGGATTGAGAGGAGGACGACTAATGAGCGAATCCATGAGCCGTAGGCGAGCCTTGTCGATTCTTATCGGCGCGATCGTCGCCGCTTGGTCTACCGCCGTAGCCGCGCTTTCAGGCCTCTTTATATCGTCTACGCTCAAGCTCGGGAAGACCGGCAAGGAAGTCCTTCTCGGCGACCTCACGATATACGGAGACACGTTCCGCGCCGTTCGCATGCGGGTCCGCGTCGACGACGGCTGGTACAAACATGTCGAGCAGCAAACGGTATACATTCGCGCGGACAAGGAGAATCCATCCGCTCCGATCGTCCTATCGGGCACGTGCAGCCACCTGGGCTGCACGGTGGCCTGGGACGAGTCGCGCGGCGAAAACGGCGAGTTCGTGTGTCCGTGCCATGGCGGACGATTCGGCCCTACCGGAAAAGTCCTGAGCGGCCCCCCTCCATCGGACCTGACGCGCATCCCCGCCGAACTCCACGGCGGCGATGTGTATCTAAGACTGTCATAATGATCCGGGTCATAAAGGATTGGCTCGAAGACAGAGCCGGAGCCGGCAAGGCCCTACGCGCGTTCATGGACGAGCCCGTCCCCAAGAGCACGGGCTGGCGCAACACCCTCGGGAGTGTCGCGGGCGCCCTTATCCTAGGTCAAATCGTCACCGGCGTTCTGCTCATGCTCTTCTATGTGCCCCATCCCGACGCCGCCTACGAGTCGCTCGAATACGTCGCGGGCAGCCTCCGCGCAGGGGGACTCATTCTCGCTCTGCACTATTGGGGCGCTTCCTTCATCGTCGTGGCAATTTTCGCCCATATGGCGCGGGTCTTTTTCAGCGGGGCGTACAAAAAGCCGCGCGAGCTGACCTGGCTCGTGGGCGTGAGTCTCTTCGGCGTCATTATGGGATTCGCCTTCACAGGCCAGCTCCTCCCCTGGAACCAGGCCGGCTATTGGGCCGCGAAAGTCGGTATCGAGATCGCCTCCTCGGCGCCCATCGTAGGCGACCTGATCAAGCAGCTACTCACCGGCGGCGAGACCCTGGGCGCGCTGACCTTGACCCGCTTTTACACGATACACGTCATTCTTCTACCCTTGGCGCTGGGCGTACTCGTTCCGCTACACCTCTACCTGCTGCGGAGGCACGGACCCATGCGCCCCGCTCACGATGCGAGCACCGACACGGCGCCCTTCTACCCAGGACAACTCGCCAGAGATCTCGTCATGATCTCGATCGTATTCCTGGGGCTGATCGCCGTCGCGGCCATCTTCATTGGGCCACGCTCGGGCCCGATCGATCTCACCGACACAAGCTACATCCCCCGGCCCGAATGGTTCTTCCTCTCACACTTCGAGATACTCCGTATCACGCCGGGCTCCCTCAAGATTGTCGCTACTTTTGTCCTACCCAACATCCTGCTCGTGCTCTTACTCGCATTGCCCTGGCTCGACCGCGCAAATACGACGGCCTTGAAGGACCGGCGGCTCATCCTTAGTGCAGGAACCGTGGTCATTGCGGCCATC
>JASJYE010000094.1 GCA_030123645.1 Candidatus Hydrogenedentota bacterium
AGATCCGTGTTGACGAGCTCGAACCCGACACCCACGTCAAATGGACCTGTCTCAGCGGCCACCCTGAATGGGAGAATACCCTAATCACCTTCGACCTCGAAGACTTGCCCGGGTGCCAAGACGCCACCCTCCTACACTTCGCCCACAAGAACTGGCAGCGCAGCGACGGCGTCCTCCCCAACTGCTCCTACGACTGGGCGCAATATTTGCACAGCCTCAGGTTGTTTATTGAAGAAGGCAAGGGTACGCCATCGTAGGCCTCCCCCTGTACTGCTTTATCAAGAGATTCTTGGTAGAGCCATCCATGTATATACACGATTGGCGGATTCATGCGATTAAACCGCTTGGATTCATCTCGAGCAAGAGGAAAACCATTATGCTATTCAGACGACCCCTACGTCCCATCCTCATCGAAGCGACTGCCGCGCTCCAGTACCCGAAGCACTCTCTACTGATTTGTGCCGCATTAATACTCTACTTGCTTCCTGCGAGCGCCTTCGGCGCGGACGCGGCCATTACCACCGTGAGCAATTTGTTCAGTCCGGCTAACGTGACCATCAATGAGGGCGACAAAGTGATCTGGTCGAACCTGGCGCCTACTCATAATGTAGCGCAATCCGCGAATGCCCTCTCAAATGTCTGGGACGGATCGGGCTTTCGGTCCGGAGCAGTGGGTGCGTTTGATACTTTTCAGCATACATTCCCCACGGCGGGGACCTTTTTCTACGTCTGCGAGCCCCACGCCCCAATCACCGGTATGAGAGGCACTGTGACGGTCCAGGCGGTGGAGGTCGGTGACCCGGCCAATCTGTTCGTAGATTTCAATGAGCCATCGAATGGAGTCGGCACTGAAGGTTCGCCCTTCAATAATCTTGGCATCGCCATCTCGACCGCAAGCGAGATGGGTGTCATCAACCTCAAATCCGGGAGCAGCATCGAGACTTTCACCGCCGAAACTCTCGGTGTGATCTCGAAAGCGCTTACCCTGCTCAACATCACGCCGCTCAGCGGTTTTGTTATCATCGGCGATCTGGGTGCCCGCAGCGCCGAGCGGTCCGGCGGCTTCAGATCGCGGGCGCGCGGCGGCGAATCTGCGGTCAACGACGAGGATTCGGATTCCTAGGGCTCATCAGCGCCCTGCGGGGCCTCAAGGCTCGTCCATCAGTCCTTGAGGATAGCGACGACGCGCGCGGGGGCGGCGCTGGCGCCTTTGATTTTGAGCGGGAAGCACGCGACCTTGAAGCCGGTCGGCGGCAGCGCGTCGAGATTGACCAGGCGCTCGATCTGCGAATAATCCAAGTCCGCCTGGTGCGCTGCCCAGAAGATGCCGGATGCGTTCTTCTCGATGGCCTCCTGCGCCTCAAGATGCAGCGGGCGGTCCCAGCCCCAGGCGTCGATGCCCATGACGCGCACGCCCTGGTCATACAGCCATCGCGTCGCCTCGGCCGTCGCCCCGCAGCCATGCGCCATATAGTCCGCCTGGCCGTAGTACCGGTCGCAGCCGCACTGCACGAGCACGATGTCCAGCGGCTTGAGCGAGTAGCCGATGCCCTCCAGCGCCGCCTGCGCGTCCGCCGCCGTCATCGGGTCGCCATCGTCCTTATGCCGCATGTCGAGCTTCACGCCGTCGCTGAAGAACCATTCCAGCGGCAACTCGTCGATCGTCTGCGCACGCTTGCCGCGAATGGTGCTGTTGTAATGCCACGGCGCGTCCACATGCGTGCAGCCGTGCGTGCTCAGCCGCCGGATTGTCTCCACCGCCCAGCCCTCACCGTCCTTGAGCAGCCCCCGCGGCACCGACATCATCCCCTCGATCGCCCCCGCCCCTGCCGCATGCACCGAATACTCGATCTCCACCTGATCCACCCGCGATACCGCGATGTTCTCAATCGTGCTCGATAGGTCGATGATGGGCATTGTACAAGTGCCCCTTTCGGAAGGGTGCGCTTCAGTCCGGGCGAATTACTCAGGGTCAGCATGGGCTGAAGCCCATCCTACTGCTGTTTCTGAGGTTTCATCCCAATTTTGGGCCGATCATAGAGCCGGCGTCGTGGACGATGAGTTGGCCGGTGACTTTGTCGGAGCCGGTGATGAAGGAGAGGATGGCGGCGCTGACGTCTTCGGGCTGGCTGACTGCGCCCAGGACGGCGCGCTTCTCGGTCGCGGCCTTTGCCTGCTCGTAGTTCTCTCCGATGCCCTGCCTGAGCCAGTCGCCGTCTATGAATCCCGGCGCGACGGTGTTCATGCGAATCTTCGGCCCCAAGACGCGCGCGAGGGTTATCGTCAGGTTGTTCAGCGCGCCTTTGGAAGCGCAGTAGGGAATGCAGCTGCCTGTACCCGCGACGCCCGCGACGCTGGACACGTTTACGATCTCGCCTTCGCCGGCGGCTTCCATGTGCGGCTTCGCGGCGCGGGAACACTGGAAGGGTCCCTTGAGGTTCACGCCGAGGATGAGGTCCCACACCTCATCCGTCACGCCTTCGAGATCGCTGTGCGCGATAAAGCGCGTGGTCCCCGCGTTGTTGACCAGGATATCGAGATGGCCGAATTCCTTCGCGGCGGTGTCCATCATCGTGCGGCACGCTGCATCCTCGGCAACATTGGCCTGAAACGGTATCGCCTTGACGCCCAGCGCCTCGACTTCCTGCGCAACGCCTTCGGCCTCTTCTTTCGAGCGGCTATAATTGATGAGAACCGAACAGTTGCCCCTAGCCAGATCCAGTGCAGTCGCCCGGCCGACCCCCCGGCTCGCCCCAGTGACCACTGCCGCTTTTCCGTCAAGATTCATAGCGCCTCCTTTTTCCCATGACTACCCTCGCCCGCTGAATCCGGCCAGCATACACAATTCTATCCCCTGTGCCCAGCACCGTCACGATTACTGCCAAAACGCCAAGCAGAAACTTGTGCGTGCGAAAGGCTTCTTCTGCGGGCATTCTACAGCACGGCGCTTCAGAGAATCAGCGGCCTCCGGTGCGCATAACGTGCCCTTTTTTGAAGGCGATAAGCGGCCTTTAGTACACTCCCGCCAAGCAAAGTCCCCACCTCTCCTACTGGAACCGCAGATGTCCGAGAAAAAGCAACTCGTCGAGCCGCGCACCTTGAAAGGTTTCCAGGACTATCTGCCGGAAGATGCTATCGCCCGCAAGCGCGTCATCCGAACCATCGAGGGCGTATTTGAGAAATACGGCTTTCTCCCGCTGGAAACTCCTGCGCTCGAATACCTCGATGTCCTGAGCGGTACGGGTGGGGACGAGGTGAATCAGGAACTGTTTCGGCTCGAAAGCCCGGAAGGCGAGGAGATCTCGCTGCGTTTCGATCTGACGGTCCCCTTCGCGCGTTTGCTGGCGCAGTACCCAGACAAATTGAAGGTCCCAGTCCGCCGCTACGCCATCGGCCCCGTTTGGCGCGCTGACAAGCCCGGGCCTGGCCGCTTCCGGCAATTCACGCAATTCGACGCAGACATCGCGGGCACGGACTCGGTCGCCGCCGACGGAGAAATTATCGCAATCATGGTGGAGATTATGCAGACGCTCCGCGCACCGAGTTACCGCGTCCTGATTAATAATCGGAAGCTTATCGATGCCTTGCTTGAGGACTGCGGCATCCATGAAGAAGCGAGCCAGAAGCACGTTTTGCGCGTAGTAGACAAGCTCGATAAAGTCGGTCTCGACAACATCCGTCTCGAACTTGGCCCCGGGCGCGTCGACGATTCCGGCGACCCGATCCCCGGCGTGCAACTTGACGGCGACACCATAGGCAAGATTCTCGATTTTGTCGCCGTCAAAGGGACGAGCCGGGCGGATATCGTCGCCAACCTCGGCCAACTCTTACCCGATACGGATCTTTCTCGCCGGGCGCTTGACGAAATGCGCGAACTCGCCGAGGTGCTTGAGGGCCTCGGCGTCGATGAGGACCACGCTTGCTTTGACCCAAGTCTCGCCCGCGGTTTGGACTATTACACGGGACCCGTTTTCGAGACGATCATTCCGAAAGCAAAGGAATTCGGATCGGTCATGGGGGGCGGCCGTTATAATGGACTCGTAGGCCGTTTCCTCGATCGCGAAATCCCCGCTACCGGGACCTCGGTAGGGCTCGATCGCTTGATGGCCGCGCTGACCAAGCTCAAAGTCATCGAGCCTTCGAAGACGACCGTGCAAGTCCTGGTGGTCAGCCTCGGCGAGATTCCTAAGGCGGAGACCCTTAGATTGGCATCCGAGCTTCGCGCCGCTGGCATTCGCACCGAAGCCTACTTCGGCAAGAAGATGCGCATGAAAGATCAGCTATCCCATGCCGACCGGCACGAAATTCCCGTTGCGGTCATTCTCGGGGAAGATGAATATGCGCGCGGCGAGGTTTCCGTTAAGGATCTCCTCGGGGGCAAGGCCGGCAAGGAACACATCGAAAAAAGGGACGAATACCGCAAGGCAGGGAAGGACGCTCAGGTCACGGTGAAGAGAAACGAAATGGTCGCCAACGTCAAGCGCATACTCGCGGGCCACGAGAGCGCCCAGGCCCGCTAGTTCGGACTCGCAGTGAAAAGAAAAATCGTTAAACGAATGGTACGCCAATCCCTGCGCGAGGACGTGGGCAAGGGTGATATCACGACCCGCCTCACCGTCGAGCCAGGCTCCCGATGCCGGGCAGCACTTCGCGCCAAGAGCGACGGCGTTCTCAGCGGCATGACGCCTTTCCGGATGGTTTTCGATATATTGAACGCCCACCTAAGGGCTTGGGAAGCCAGGCCCGACGGCACGGTATTTCGCCCAGGAGACGTCTTGGCGTCCTTCAGCGCCTTGTCGCGCGCTACGCTGACCGGCGAGCGGACGGCGCTCAATTTCGTCCAGCATTTATCCGGCGTTGCGACGCATACTGCGCGTTTCGTCAAGGCCGTCGAAGGTCTCGACGTGCGCATCACCGATACTCGCAAGACACTCCCCCTTTTTCGCGACCTCGAAAAGGAGGCCGTTCTCCATGGCGGCGGCACGAACCACCGCCGCGGCCTCTATGACGCCATTCTCATCAAGGACAATCATATCCGGGCAGCGGGCGGTATCGAAGAGGCCCTGCGCCGCGCTAAGAAGGTCGCGGGCAATGGCATGAAGATAGAGATCGAAGTGACCAACCTTGAAGAGTGCGAGTGTGCCCTCTCGATTGGAGCGGACATCGTCATGCTCGACAACATGAGTCTGGAAGACATGGCCACCGCAACCCAAAGGCGCGATGGCGCCCATGTCCTCTTCGAGGCGAGCGGCAACGTTACCCTCGATCGGGTCCGGCGGGTCGCGGAGACGGGCGTAGACATGATCTCTGTCGGTGCGTTAACGCATTCGGCGCCAGCCGCCGATCTGTCCCTAAAGATTGAAGAAGCCTGAAGGTATTCGCATGACGAAAAGCGCTCCCTACGCAGAACTGCTGAAGGTCCCGCTTGAGACCGTATTCGTCGGCCGTGAAATCGTGACGCTGGACGTGATCGATTCCACCAACACCTATGCGCTAAAGCATGGCAAGGAAGGCATGGTCATTGTCGCGGACCGTCAGACGGCCGGGCGTGGCCGGCTAGGACGCACCTGGCACAGCGCGCCGGGTTTGGGACTCTGGTTTACGGTCGTCTTCGAGGGAATGTGGAAGGGGCTGTCATTCGCGGCGGCGCTCGCGGTACGGGACGCCTTGGCCGATAGGTGCGAGTTGCGGATCAAGTGGCCTAACGACGTGCTTTTCGGTGAAAAGAAGTTGTGTGGAATCCTTATCGAGCTTCGCAACGATCTTACGGTTTTGGGCATCGGCCTGAACGTGCATCATACGCCTGAAGACTTCCCGCCCGAGTTGCGCGACAAGGCGGGCTCGCTCGAATCGGAAGTGGGCGGGACATGGGACCGCTGCAAAATTCTTCGCGACGTTTTGACCCATCTGGATGGAAAGGTTATGCTGATCCGTAAGAGCGGAGTGGAAGCCGTTCGCGCGGAGTGGGCGGCGGCTTGTAACTTAATCGGCCGGCGAATCCGAAGCGGGCCACACGTCGGCACGGTAGTGGATATTGACAGCCATGGCGCGCTCCTCCTGGATACGTCCAGCGGCACGCAGACGATTCCTACCGGCGAAATTACTTACTTGGATGGAGGTTAGCCGTGCTCCTGGTCATTGACGTGGGGAATGCGAACACCGTCGTGGGGCTCTACGATGGTGAAGAGCTATGCGCGCATTGGCGGATCGCGACCGAGAATTACCGTACGAGCGACGAGCTTCGGATCTTTCTTGCGATGCTGCTGACCCAGGGCGGCTACGACCCCAAATCCGTGAAGGGCTGCTGCATCAGCAGCGTCGTGCCGCAGTTGGACAACGCCATTCTGACGGTGGCCCGCTCGGGTTTTGGTCTTGAGCCGGTGATCGTCGGGCCGGGCATCCGTACGGGCCTCAAACTTCAGACCGAAAACCCGAAAGAGATTGGGGCCGACCGGATCGTGAACGCCGTGGCCGCGGTCGAGGAATATGAAGGGGACAAACTCATAATTGATTTTGGAACCGCCACAACGTTCTGCTACATAACGGCCAACGCCGAGTATAGGGGCGGGATCATCCTCCCCGGCATCCAGCTCGCCGCCAATGCGCTTTTTGAAAACTGCGCGAAGCTGCCGCGTGTCGAAATCAGCGTCCCGGACACGGTTATAGGACGCGACACCGTTGCAAGCATCCGTTCAGGCCTGACCTACGGCCACGCCGCCATGGTCGAAGGGCTGGTTCGCCGCATCAGCGAAGAGGCCGGGGTGACGCTGCGTGTTATCGCCACGGGCGGCCACTCGTCGTTGATCGCGGAAATAACATCGTCAATTGATGTCCACGATCCGCTGCTGACGCTGAAAGGCTTGAAGTCGATCTTTTACAAGAACGAGCAGGTTTCGGCCTAATGAGGTGTGCGATCCTGGTTGCTTTTCCGTTGCTTGTGGCTTCGTGCGGTCAGCCACCCGGGTCCGTCCCCGAATCCGATCCTGTTTCAGAGTCAAGGCCATCTCCGAGCATCGATTCACCTGAAGCTCCGCCTCGCAACGTAATGGCGGGGCGCGGTCGCGATCTCTACATGCACGATTACTCGCCGACCGATGGCGAACTCCGGGATCCGACGTTTTGGATCCATGCGGATTCGGACCAACTGGCCGAGGGTGAGAAACAGTGGTCGTTACAGGGCACTCGTGCCGTGATTTACCGGGACGACGAGGAAGACCTCGTGGTCGAAGCCCTCGAGGGAGAGGTCGATCTGGATCGGCAAGTGGCGGAGCTGAGAGGCGCCGTACGTCTTACAGTCGGCTCGCTCATCGTGGACCTGGAAGATCTACTCTGGGACAATGAAAAGGGAACGGTGACCTCAGGCCGCCCGATCCATCTTGTAGACGAAAATATGCAACTCGATGCCGAGAGCCTGTTGATAGAACGCGACGAGGGTCTGCTTGTTTTGGGAGAAGGATCGGGCTATGTCCGGCTCACGGAGCCCGCACCATGAAGCCGTGGCGGGCCGCCGGATTGCTGTCCGCTTTTATCTGGGCCGCCGTCGCTGGCGTCCCCGCGGAAGAGCAGGCCGGCAAGACTGTTTACGAGGTCATGAAGCTTGAGAAGTTCGGTGGTTTTGAAGGCACTCTCGACGGTTTTATTCATCGGCTCTCCGGAGGCGTCCACATGAAATTGATCGCCGAGGTGAGTGAAGACGATCTCGACATCCGATCCGAAACTGTAGAGTTCTCGTATGGCGACCAGGAAGATAAGATTCCTGACGTCATCGTATTCGAGGGCAACGTTCGGTTCGCGCATCAAAGCGGGACCGTGCGCGCTGAGAAAGCAACGGTGAATATGCAAACGAAAGAGGTGCTTTTCACGGGCGATGTCACAGCCGACTTGTCTCAAATTCGTGGAGCCGAAGTAGAATGGATTCGAATGAATCTTGATACGGGAGACGTCGTGGCCGGCCCTGGTAAGGTTCGCGAGATTCGTCTCCGCAGCGAGGATAGCGCGCCTGTCTCGGAGAACTCGGCCGACCGGAATTAG
>JASJYE010000095.1 GCA_030123645.1 Candidatus Hydrogenedentota bacterium
GAGTACCTCGTCGATGTCAACCATAAGTTGCTCTATACGGACCTAACGAAGATCAAGCTGCCTGCCGAGGGGGTCAATGCGGTCAAGCGGATTTCTGAAGGATTGGAAAACCTGGGGGACGTCCCGGCGCTCTTCCGAAAGATAAAGTCGCTCTCGGCGCACGATTTCCGTCTGTTGGAAGAGCAGCTTGGTCTCACAGCGGCGGGGACGAAGAAGGGCGTGGCGCAGTACATCATCGACACGTTCTACAAGCACCCCGACTCCGTTGTTGAATACGTTGCGACGCATGGCTTCTCTCCAACGGCGCGCGAGGTATTCGACATCGTCTGGCAGTCGAAGGAAGGGATTTTGCCTGCGGCGAAGATCCGGGCGCTGCACGGCGGCAGTGAGTTTGAGATTGAGCAGGCGCTCTGGGAGTTGTTCCGCGGGGCCGGCCTCTTCGAGATGTTCCGCTTCGACGCCGAGGAACGCGCGATTCGGATGGGCGGATTGCTGTCCGAGATTCGGCAGTGGCGTGAGACGCAATCGAAGAACAAGAGAAAGAAGGCGAAGCTGAAGGGCATTCGGACGGTGGCGGGGCACGTTTCATCGCGCGGGCTCGACATGACCGATTCGATCTGCCACCTGATCTCGGCGATTGCGGCCAAGCCTGCACGAGTGCGCGGCGATGGCGAGTTGTTTCGCGAAGACTTGCGGCGCCTTTCCGATACGGTCGACGAGGAGCAGGAGCCCTCGTTGAGCACGTGCCTTTGGGCCGCGGAAGGCGCGAAGTGGCTGGCGCACGTGGACAATGAACTGCACGCCCCTGACCTGGAAGAGCTTGTGGACGTGGATCATTTCGACAGGCACAGGCTGCTGTTCGATTGGATGATGTCGACGGGGAATGAGGGCACTTCGCGCCGAATCCTTACGGACGCGTTGGACGACATGAAGAGCGAGATGTGGTACGCGAGCTTGGAGTTCGCCCGGTTCGTAATGCAGGTCCGGGACGAGCAAGAGCGGTCGGTGCTGAAATCGCTGGGCGGACATTACGCGTATGTGAGCCCCGGCTCGGCGGCGAATTCGGACAAGACGCTTGCACGTTCGCTTGACGAGACGCTTTTTTGGCTGGGTGTAGTCGAGAAGTGCTCGGACGGCGATGAGACGTATTTCCGGGTTACTGACATCGGCCGCAGCTTGCTGGCGGGGTCGGATGATCCGGCGCTCAGTAAGCAATATGCCAAAAAGGGCAAGGAGATCGTCGTTCAGCCGAATTTCGACATTGTGGTGCCGACGCAGGACATGGATCCTTTGTTGACGGTGCCGTTGGATCAGTTTGCGCTCCGGCAGAGCACGGGCAAGGCGACGGTATATCTGCTGACGAAGGAATCGTTTACGCAGGGGCTCCAGGATGGTCATGACGGTGACGCGTTTGTGGAGTATCTGATTTCGCATAATCGCGGGGGGATCTTGCCTGCGAACGTTATGACCACGTTGGACGACTGGCGTGGGGGTCTGAGGCATGTACGACTTCGGACGATTCACGTGCTTGAAACGGATGATCCGTTGGTGATGGCGGACCTGCAGCATCGCCGCAAGTTTAAAAAGTTCTTCAGGCCTGTCGATGCCCACAAGGTGATGACCTATCACAATGTGTCGAAGGCCGAGCTAGGCAAGCAACTCGAGAAAGAGGGCTTTATTGTCGGATAGCGGGCGCGTCCACCAGGCCCGCACCATAGCTCGGTCTTTGCGCGCGCCGCCTCATCGCCCTATAATCCCTCGCAACCGAGAGGCGGGCCCGTGAACGAATCGACTCTATTGGTAGAGTTTCCTGTCCCGAGCCCCTTCACGCTTGTTATGCTTGGGCTGGGCTTTGCCGCGCTCCTATTTGCCGCGGTCGCCTATGAGGTTTACCGGCGCGTAAATTCGATTCGCACCCGCAGGGCGGCTGAATGGCGAAACGTGCATGAGATCCTCGACGAGCGGGAGATAAGGCCGGAGGCCAGGGCGCTGGTGGAGCGTCTGATCAAGAGGCATGCGGCGGCGACACCGCTCCGGATAGTGACGACGCGGGACGGTTTCGAGCGTTGCGTCGAAGCCGAGATGGGCGCTCTGCGCTTCAAGAAGGATCCCTCCGCCTTCGAGCAGGAGGGCTTGCGTCTTCGGGACATCCGCGTGGATTTGGGGCTGGATTATATTCCCTTAGGGCAACAAATTCATTCGACGCGTGAACTGCATGAGGGGCAGTGGCTGTCTATGGCGCGGGAAAAAGATGATAAGCCGGAGTGGATCCGCGTGATGCTTGAGGATCTAAACGAAGCGTATTTTTACGTTGTTCTCAAAGATGTCCCCAGCGCCAGGGCGCCGCGGATCGACCCGGGTGAGCGGGTGCGATGCCGGCTGTGGCGCGAGGAGGATGCGCGCTATCTTTTCGACACGCAGATCGCCGCCTACGATGAGCCGCCGGCGACGTGGCGGCTTCATCATACGAAGGAGCTGAAGCGCACGCAGACGCGCGAGTATTTCCGTGTGCGCCATGATCAGCCGGTGACGGTCGGGGTCATCAACGCGCCTTTGGACGCTGAGAAGCAGAAGCTGCGAAACCGGCGGGTCGTTACGCGTCTGCGGGGGCGGGTCACGAGCCTAAGCGCGGGCGGGTGCGCGATCGTGCTCAAGCAGGCGGTCGCGCGGCAGGTCATGCTGCGGCTCGGGATCGACCTCCCGGACGGTCAAATCCTGGAAACGGAAGCGGATATCGTCGCTACGTCGGCAATATCGGGCGGGCGCTATCTTCTGCGGCTGCAATTCGTCGCCCTGTCGAACGAAGAGCGCGACCTTATCGCGAAGTACGTGCTTCAAAAGCAGCAGATGCGGCTCACCGAGCATGGCCAGTCGGGATAGCGCGGATGGCGATCCTTCGAGCTGCTTTCCAGGCCCTGCAGCAAAACTACGGCCCGCTGCTTTTTTACATCGGGGTTGCATTCGCCGTTTATTCCGCGCGTCTTTCGCTTGACACGCTTGTAATCGCCCCGAGATCCGAGGAGATTACGGAGAATATCCTGCGACTGTATTCCATCGCGATTGACATCGTTGCGGTGGCGGTTGTCGCGATGGCCCAAACGATTGCCTTCTCGCGAATGGGACGCGAGATCGACAAGCCGATGTGGCGCGTGGCGGACGACCTGGACGCCGTGCGCTTGTTTTACAAGTTGTGGTTGCTGCTGGGGTTGGTGAATGTCGCCGCCGTGCGATTTCGGGACATCCTCTTTAGAGGAACGGAGGAGGCTCCGGTACAGTTAATTCTGGTCATGATGTGGCTGTTGGGCGCGGTGTTGCTTATTTTTTTTGGTTCCGCCGTTATGTTTTACGGGCGAGTTGGGAGACAGGAGGTTACCGAGGCCGTCACCACGATGGCGCGTCAGCTTCCGTATGTCCTTTTGATCGCGACTGTCGGGTTCTTTTTTAGGTTGTTTCTGATTAATCTGCAACTGGACCTGCCGCTTTGGGCGCGACCGGCCCTGGCGATCGCGGATGGCTATCTCGACTGCTTCTTGTTCGCGTCGATGTGGCTCGTGTGCATCTACCACCGGGACGAGTATGATCATCCGGATGATGACGACTTTGATTTCTAGGGTGTATGGTGGGACGGTCGAGTCCTGATGCAATGGGGAGGTCGAGTAACCGCGGATGCGACGCAGCGCGTCCCTCCCGGGCGGGTTGCGCGACACTGGAATTCTATGAGCGAGGAAGACACAGAGTCCGTTAGCTTGCCGTATGGCGATCGATTGGTAAGCGCTAAGGTGGCTGTGGGCCGCTGCTTGGGCACGCTCGATGTCCGGGCGATAGAGGGGCTCGCGGAGCCGGAGCGCGCTATTCGCGAGGCCTTGATCGATCCCATCGGGCTCGAGCGGAGCATTTTCGAGGTCGTACAGCCCGGCGAGCAGGTTGTCATCCTGGTCTCGGACTCGTTCCGGCAGACGCGGGCGGATCTGATGCTCCCGGTGTTGATTGATGGATTGGTGTCCGCGGGCGCATCCGAATCGGACCTCTCCATCTTATTTTCGACGGGAACGCACCGGGGCCCTACGGAGGATGAGCAGCGCGAGATCCTCGGCGAGGACGTGTACGCGCGCATGCGGGGGCGCATTCATGTGCACGACGCGCGCGACGCCGACAATCATGTGTTTGTGGGTACGACGGGCCGCGGCACGCCGGTGGAGATTAACCGGCGCGTGCATGAGGCGGACCGTGTGATCGTGACGGGGAGTGTCGTGCTGCATTATTTTGGGGGCTTCGGCGGCGGCCGGAAATCGGTCGTGCCCGGCGTGGCGTCGGCCCGGACGATTTCGCACAACCACGCGATGAACCTTCATGCGACGGAAGACCGATTGGATCCGAAGGTGCGCATCGGGATGCTGGCGGGCAACCCCGTTGCGGAGGACATGCTCGAAGCGACGCGGCTGACGCATGCCGATTGCATCGTCAATACGGTCCTGAATCGCGACGGCGAGATCGCGGGGGTGTTCGCGGGTGAGCTGGAGGCTGCGCATGAGGCCGCATGCGCGTTTGCGCGGGGCTTGTTCGAGGTGCCGATTCAAGAACGGGCCGACATTGTTATCGCGGCGTCGCCCACGACGAAAAATTTCGTACAGACGCATAAGGCGCTGTTCAATGCCTTTCAGGCCGTAGCGCCAAACGGCCGGGTCGTTCTTCTCGCACCGTGCAGGGAAGGTCTCGGCGAGGAGCAGTTCACGCAGTGGCTCAAGCTCGGCGATCGCGCGGAAATCATCGCGGCGCTACGCCGCCGGAGCGAGATCAATGGCCAGACGGCGCTCTCGACACGCGAGAAGGCGCCGCGCACGGTGATGGTGACCGAACTTTCAGATGAGGATGTCGCCCTGCTCGGGGCCCGGAGGGCGGAATCGCTGCAGGAGGCCGTGGATGCCGTGTTTGGCGATCTCGTCCGCGCGGGGATCGATGCGCCCGGGTACTATCTGATGCCGACAGCCGCGTACACGGTCCCCGGCCTCGAAAGGGAAGGGGTGAACGATACTTATTAGCCCTTTATTTGACTGGTATTTCGCGATTTTGATAGGCTGTGCGGCGCTGCAGGTCCTCGTTGAAGGTGACTCCCGTGAACAAGCTTAGGATTCCGCTATCGGCGCTGGCCGGCCGCGAGGGCTTTAGCTTCGAGGAGCGGGTGCCGGAAGACGACCTGCGTCCAAAAGGCTCACCGCGGTCGTCTCTGAATGAGGTGGTGGTCTCAGGCACGATTTCGCCGATGAGTTCCAAGTATCTCTTTAGGGGGACGCTGTCGGGCTTGTTCGAGCGTCCGTGCGATCGATGTCTCGAACCGGCCCAGAAGACGGTCGAGTTCGAGGTGACGTGGCTCTTCGAATCGGGCGTGGAAAATCAGTCGATCGAGGGTGTCGTAGAGTACACGGAGGAGGACGCCTTGGAAGAGGACGTTGAGGGGAATCGCGTTCGCTTCTTCGAGGGCAGCGACCTAGACTTGGCGCCGCATGTTTGGGAGGAGATGGTCCTTGCGGACCCGAGCAAGTTTTACTGCTCTGAGGACTGCAAGGGCTTGTGCCCGAATTGCGGTATGAACTTAAACCTGGGCGCGTGCAGTTGCGCGTCCGGGCAGGAAACGAGTGAATCAGGATTGGCCGCGTTGAAAGAGATGTTTCCGGACTTGCGGTCTGAATCGTTGGAGGAGTAGTTGTGCCCGTCCCAAAACGGAAAACGGGGAAAACGAAACGGAATATGCGGCGCTCGCATCATGCAATGAGCGGACCGACGCTTACCGAGTGCCAAAACTGCGGTGAGAAGACTGTGCCGCACCGGGTCTGCCGGAAGTGCGGTTACTACAATACGCGCACTGTTCTGAATGTCGGGGAAGACTAAGCTGCCGTTTCCTCCGCTACGAAGGGGGCTCTTATGCGAATCGTTATGGATGCCATGGGCTCGGATGCGGCCCCGGATCCTGAGGTGCGCGGGGCGGTAGAGGCGAGCCTTGAGACCGACGGCGAGATCGTTCTGGTGGGGGACGAAGCGCTGCTCAAGGAAAAGCTTGCGAACTTTTCGAAGCAGGGCAAGATTTCCATCGTTCACGCCACACAGGCCGTCACGATGGACGACTCGCCGATGGCGGCGGTTCGCCAGAAAAAGGACTCTTCTTTGCTGGTTGGGCTGCGGCTGCTGAAGGAGGGCAAGGCGGACGCTTTCCTTAGCGCGGGGAACACGGGGGCGGTAATGCTGGGGGCGCGTGTGGTCTTAGGCCCGATCCAGGGCGTCGCGCGTTCGGCTATTTGCCAAGTGCTGCCGACGAAGAAGGATCCGGTCGTGGTGCTGGACCTCGGGGCGAACGTGGATTGTACGGCGCGGCATCTGTGCGAGTTTGCGGAAATGGGCCAGGTCTTCTCGCAATTGACGCTGGGCGTGGAGAACCCGCGGGTAGGCCTCATCAATATCGGCGAGGAGCAGGCCAAGGGGAACGAGATCGCCAAGACGGTCCATCGTCAGTTGACCGCGGCGCCGCACATTAATTTTGTGGGCAACATCGAGCCGAAGGCGCTCTTCGAGGGGAAAGCGGACGTGGTCGTTTGCGACGGGTTTATCGGCAATATCATCCTGAAAACGAGTGAGAGCGTTGCGAGCCTGATGAAGACGATGGTCGAGCGTGAACTCAAGGCGACGCCCATGAGCATGCTGGGCGGTCTCTTCAGCCTGGGGGCTTTCCGGCGCGTTCGGCGGGCCACGGATCCGAACTTCCAACCCGGCGCTCCGCTACTGGGGGTGAACGGCATCGTGATCATCGCACACGGCTCGAGCACGCATACCGGCATTAAGAACGCGATCCTTGGGGCGCGCAAAGAGTTCGAACTGGGACTGAATGAGCATATCCGTAAAGGGATTGACGCGCTGCGCGCAGCAGAGTCGGCCATGGCGCCGGTGGAGACGAGTCCGTGATCTGGTTCCTGTTTCCAGGCCAGGGAAGTCAAAAGCCCGGCATGGCGCAGGACTATTACGAGGCTTCGCCGGCGGCGCACGCGGTCCTGGATCAAGCACAGGAGGTCCTCGGCGCGGGCTTTTTGGATCGGATGTTCACCGGCACCGCAGAGGAGCTTCGCGATACCCAGACGGCGCAGGTAGCGCTGGTGGCGGCGGGCGTGGCCATTGCGCGGCACCTCAGCGCGACAGATCTTAGGCCCGATGGCGCAGTGGGCCATAGCGTCGGCGAAAATGCTGCGCTGGTTGGCGCGGGGGCGCGGGGCTTTGGCGACGCGCTGCGTCTGACGCGCGAACGGGCGCGGCTGATGGCGGAGAAATCGGCGGAAGGCACAATGGCCGCGGTAATCGGGCTTGACGCGAGCGTCATCGCCGGTGCGCTGCCTGAGGACGCCGAAATTGCCAACTTCAATGGCCCGGGTCAGACTATTATCTCCGGCGGAACCGAGGCGATCGAAGAGGCGCAGACGGCGCTTCTCGAGGCCGGCGCCCGGCGTGTCCTTCCATTGAACGTGTCCGGCCCGTTTCATTCCTCGCTGATGAAGCCTGCGGCGCTCGAACTGAGGGATTATCTCGACCGTGTGACGCTGTGCGAGCCGGCGATTCGTTTCGTTTCGTCTGTGACGGGCGCGCACGAGTCCGACCCTGGGACGATCAAGGAGCTACTCTGGAAACAACTCTACTCTCCCGTGCGTTGGACGGAAGTTATGGAGACGCTGGGGCCGGTGCGGGCGATTGAGGTTGGCCCGGGAAAGGTCCTGCAGGGCCTGGCGAAGCGCGCTGACGATGCGCCGGAGGTCTCCGTTGCGGGGACCTTGGAAGAGGCGCAGGCATTGGCGTTGATTTAACATCCGACTCTCTCTAGTCTATAGTTTTGCGGTTATGTTGCGCGTTGATGTGCATCGGTGTTGGCCCTCATTAGTTCATGGAATGGGCGCGTGTTTGCAGGGATATGCGAAAACCCTTGGTTCACGCCCGGACAGCTCACCGGATTTCCCGGAACCACCGGTTGGGTAGTGGCGAAACACAGAAGTCC
>JASJYE010000457.1 GCA_030123645.1 Candidatus Hydrogenedentota bacterium
CCGGTGGGCTATTCGGTCTAGCCCGGAGGGTTTTCGCATACCCCTGCAAACATACACCCATTCCAAAAACCAAAGAGGGCCAAGACCCATGCACATCGACAAGCGGCATAACCGCAAAACTATAGGCTAGAGTGCTCTAAGTTTATATAGGTACGTTTTGCGCGTTGCGAGCACGAGTCTGGCAAGGAAAAGGAAGCCTTGGGTGCCACCGCCAAGCCCAGCTTGGGGGTGCATGGTGTTAAGTCACCCCCAAACGAGTTTGGCGGTGGCACCCTTCGCCGGCCGACGGCGCAATAGCCAACGTAGGCTGGGCTTTGGCCCATGCGGAAGGCTGATGGCACGATCCGCTCTGGCTAGAAGTTGCGGGAGCGGAGGATGGATATCAGCAGGCCGATACCTAGGACGCCTGCGATGATGAAGCCCGCGAGGCCGAGGGTGCGGGTGCCGGTGACGCCGGCGCCGGTCGCGAGCAGGAGCGAGGAGCCTACGATGAGGGAGCCGGTGACGACGCTGAAGGCGACGCGGTTGCTGGCGCGGTCGAGCACGCGTGTCAGCCGCTCGAGCCCCAAGTGGGTGAACTGAATTCTGAAGCGGCCGTGCCGCGCCATCTGCATGAGGACGTGCAGGTCGAGCGGGATGTTCTTGAGGAGACGAAGCAGCGTGAACGCGTATTCCTGTGCGTCGTCGATGATTTCGTCCGGCGAGAAGCGCCGCTTGATGACCCGCTCGATGTAGGGCTTCATGATGGGGAGCATGTCTAAGTTCGGGTCCAGCTCGCGTGCGGTGGACTCGATGGTCGCAAGGGCCTTGATCAGGAGTGTGAAGCGCGGCGGAAGCTGGAGCCCGTGGTTGCTCAGGATGTCCAGGATCTTCTCGAGGGCTTTGCCGACCTCGCCGCGCGCGATGATGGCCTGCGCCTCGAAGGACAGATAGTCGGCGGCTTCCTGCTGCAGCGCGCGGACGTCCTCGAGATCTCCCGCGTCGGTTAGAATCAGGAGGCAGTCCGTCATCGCCTTCGAGTTTTCCTGAAACACCGCCCGCAGGAGGTCTGTCAGGATACTGACATCCGACCGTTCGAGGCGGCCGACCATGCCGTAGTCGAGGAAGGCGAGCCGGTTATCGCGCGTCACCCAGATGTTGCCCGGATGCGGGTCGGCGTGGAAAAAGTTGTGCTCGAAGATCTGCTTGCACAGGGCGTGGCAGCCGTTGGCGGAAACTTGTATGGGATCGCAATGCCGCTCGGCGTAGTGCTCGAGGTCGTCGATCCGGATGCCGTCGATGAAGGTCATCGTCAACACGGCGCCGCCGCACAGGTCTTCGTATATGCGCGGGATCTCGACGGTCGGGTCTTCGAGAAAGTTTTCGTGAAAGCGTTGAATGTTTCGCGCCTCGATACTGAAATCGAGCTCACGCAAAATCGTCCGCCTAAATTCTTTTACCAAACTCACCGTATCCAGCCAGTCGAAGTCTTCGACGTGCTCATCAACCCATTCCGCCACGGCCATCATCAGGTTAATGTCGGCGTTGATGACCTGCGCGATGCCGGGCCGCCGCACCTTGACCGCAACGGTCATGCCGTTGAGCATTTTCGCCTTATATACCTGGCTCAGCGAGGCCGACGCGACGGGTGTCTCGGGAAAGTCCTTGAAGAGCTCTTCTACGGGTTTCCCGAGCGAGCGCTCGATCACGGGCCGCATTTTCTCGAAGGGCAGCGTCGTGACCTGATCTTGCAAACGCCCCAACTCGGACCGGATTTCCTTGCTCAGGATGTCTGGGCGCGTGGACAGGACCTGGCCGAGCTTCACAAAGGTAGGCCCGAGCTCGGTCAAGGCGGAGTTCAGGCGCTTCCCAAGCGTCTCCGGCGGGCCTTCCTGGGCCTTGGCCAGCCTCAGCCCCCGGAGTACTTTGGCGGGGAGCCCGCCGTAGAGGCCCGCGCGCTCGACGGCCTCCGCGAAACCGTGCTTGATCAGGATTTGCACGACTTCGGCCAGGCGAACGGTGTTGCCTACGCGCCGGACCAGCGTCAGGGGATGCATTCTCGCCTTTAGCTCCGTCGAATACGGGTATTTTTCGTTCGGGTGCGGCGAGTATAGCAAATGTTTTGAGACAGCGGCGGGGATCATTCACCGCCTGAAGCGGGCGGGGCTGGAGGAGCGCAGTGGAAGGGTCTACCGCTCTAAATAGTATCTGTTGCGGAAACATACTATTCATGTCATCCCCGTGGAGGTGGGAATCGCAGCAGGGCTAGCTCCCCCCCCTATGTCATTGCGAGTTAGAACCCGCTTCGCGGGAAATTGGGAGAAGGAAGTCTGAAACCAAAGAGACTAAGAAAAAGGGTAG
>JASJYE010000096.1 GCA_030123645.1 Candidatus Hydrogenedentota bacterium
GTTTTGGACCTCCTTCGGTCTCGCGTCACCACAAATCAAGGGCGCCGCGAGCTAGCTCGTGGACATGGCCGGGTTAATGCGGGGCGGCGGGGAGGCAATGGTGGACGAAACCTTCGAGTAACCAGTCGGGCTGCATCGCGGCCATCTCGGGGTGCCATTGGACTCCGAGCAGGAAGGCCTCGTTGGGGTGCTCGATGGCTTCGATGACGCCGTCGTTGGCGCGGGCGACGACGCGGTATTCGGCAGGCGCATCGGCAACGGCCTGATGGTGCGTCGAGCGTACGGAGGGCTTCAGCGTGGGGGCCATGGAAGCGAGGAGGGAGCCCTCTTCGATCGTCACCGTGTGGTCAAGGTCGAGTTCCGGGGTGATGTGCGGCCCAGCTTCGGGTAGCGCGTCGGGTATGTGCTGGAAGATGCTGCCGCCTTCAACGACGTTGAGGAGCTGCATGCCGAAACAGATGGCGAGGACGGGCGTCCCGAGCGATCGTGCCGTCTTCACCCAGAGCTCGTCGCTTTCCCATCGTTCCAGATACACCGGCTTGGACTTTGGATGCGGTTCCTGCCCCAATACAGCCGGGGGCACGTCGTGGGTATCGCCCGTCAGCAGGAGGCCGTCGAGCCGTCGCAGCGTGGCCTCGCAGGTCGCTTCCGAGGCGAGCGGCAGGACGACCGGCAGTCCGCCCGCCGACCTGACGGCTTCCGTGTAGTTGGTGAGAAGGAAGTGGGCACTTAGATTCAGCGCGGGAACGGCGTTGCGCCGAAATTCGCTCGCGATGCCGATGAGGGGTTTCACAGGGCAGTCCAAGTTTGAGATGCGAGACGGGGATTTGTAGATCGGAACGGATTGTAGCATTTGGGCTTTGGTTATCGGAGAGTAGGGAGTATTTTGGGGTATAATTCCGTGAGAGCTACGAAGGGCATGTCCCTTCGGAAAAGCTTTGGTGAGGTCAACGCCATCTGAAATCTCGGTAATTGTTCCTATCATGAGGTATAACAGGGACTTTAGTGTGAAATCTGAAACTGTCGGCCGGTGGCGGCGGGCAAAGTCCCACCATGCCCAGACGAGCGCGGGAACGCAGCTAGTGGTGTGACTCAGAATTAGCGACATTTATGAAGACGTTCATACAACTGCCCGCTCAGTACGTGGATGCGCCGCAAAAAAGGGACAGACACGTCTTCGCTCGTGCCTCGCTGCGCTTGCGTCTACTTTTGCAAAGGGCGCAAAAGTCCCTTATTTTGCTTGGTTTTCTGAAAGATATATCTGGAAAATGATGACCCATCAGCGCAAATCAAACCACTAGGCACATGAAAATGAACAACACCAACCGGTGGTTCCGATTATCGAAATCTGTCGTATCCCTTTGGGCCTTGCGGTTCGCCGTCGCGATCCTCGTGTGCGTGGGTATTGCCGCGTGCGACAACGTATCGATCCAGTTCGGCCGGCCCAGTGACGATGAGGACATGGCGAAGGACAGACTGCCCGTTGTGTACCCGGTCGAGACGACGCTGCCGCACCGGGGGGACATCTCGACGTATTTCGAGACGACGACGCGGGTCGAGGCCGAACGGCGCGTGGACGTCTCCGCCAAGGCCAATGCACGCTGCACGGAGATCCTGGTTGAGGAGGGTGACGAAGTCACGTCGGGCCAGGTGTTGGCTGAGTTGGAGAAGGACGAGGCGCAAGCTGCATACGCCGAGAGCGAAATCCAGGTCCGGCAAGACCAGACGTCGTATGAGATTGCCAAACAGCAATTTGAAGAAGGTCTCGGGCCGAAAGTCGAAATGGACAGCGCCTATTATGCATATGAACAGGCGCTGGCGAAGCTTGAGTCGCAACGTATCCAACTCGAGAATCTTACAATTCGGGCGCCGATAGACGGCGTCGTCACGTCGCGGAAAATTCAGAAAGGGATGCTGCTGAATTCGGGAACGGAGGTATTCAGCATCATGGATCCCTCGTCGTTCATACTCACAATCTCGCCGCCAGAAAAAGAATTGCCGCGCCTAAAACTTGGGCAGAAGGCGAAGGTGACCATCGACTCGATCCGGGGTCGTGAATTTGAGGCGTCGATCAGGCGAATCAACCCCAGCGTCGATCCCGTTAGCGGGACTCTCAAAGTGGTTCTCGATTTCGACAGCGAGATTCGTACGCGCTTGCATGAGTCAGCGTTTGCACGCGTGAAACTGGTCATGGCGACGCTGGAGAACGCGATGCTCGTGCCCAAGGAGGCCATCCTCGAAGAGAATGGCCGTACCTATGTGATGGTCGCCCGCCGAAATGAAGCGGTGGACGAGAAATCCGGTGAGGCGCCCAAACAAGCGGATGAGGCCGCGGCGGAGTCCGAGGCACGAGAAGGGGCGGCGATTCTCACCGGTAGCACCGGTTTGCGTTCAGGTGAGGTGGAGGCGTCCGTTCAGGAGGACCTCGAGCCGGATGCCTCTGAGTTCCCGGAGCCATACGTGTACACGGCAGAGCGCGTAGAGGTGCGTACAGGCCTCGAGGACAGTCTCTTCGTGCATGTTTTTTCCGGTCTGAGCGACGACGACCTGGTGATCACGAACGGACAACACTCGCTTAAATCCGGCGCGCTCATTCGCCTGATCAGCACGGCCGAGGCCATCTGGTTCAATGCGGATCTTAGTGCTGACGAGGCGCTCGCGGAGGCCAAGAAGCGGCGCGAGGAAGGCGGCGAGACCGCAACGCAACGGAGCGGACGCGGTTTTACAAGCGGGGGCGGCTGATGCCAAACCGGTGGTTCCGGCGTTGATGCGGGGCCTTCGCGGTATCCCGACGGAGCTTTGAGGCCAGTGCCATGACTGAATCCGAGTACACCTCCGGCGATGCGGGCGAACGAGCGCCGGAGTCCTACCGCTTGGCCCTTCGCCGTCCCGTCACGGTGGCGATGCTTTTCCTCACTTTACTCGTCTTCGGTTGGAAGTCCTACCAGGAGCTTCCGATCAATTTGATGCCCGACATTTCCTATCCGACTTTGTCCGTGCGCACAGAATACGAGGGGGCGGCGCCCGAGGATGTCGAGAAGCTTGTGACGCGGCCGCTCGAGGAACGGCTCAGTATCGTCAACGGTGTCGTGGAGCTGAGCAGTATTTCGTCGGCGGGTTTGTCCGAGATCATCATGGAATTCACTTGGGGGACGAACATGGACGTTGCGATGCAGGATGTCCGTGAGAGCCTGGATATTTTCGATCCACCCGAAGGCGTGACGCAAGAGCCGGTCATCCTTCGCTACGATCCGACGCTGGATCCCGTGATGCGCATTGGGATCCGGGGCCGCGACGTCGGCGCGTATAAGGGCTCTGCGACCAGGGAGGAGCAGCAATTAGCAGACCTGACGGAAATCCGCGAGGCGGCGGAGAAGCAGATCAAGCCCGACTTGGAAGCGGAAGCGGGCATCGCCGAAGTCCGCGTGAAGGGTGGACACGAGGAAGAGATTCAGATCATGCTCGATTCCGCCCGTTTGAAGAACCTGGGGCTTGTGCCCGAGGATGTGGTGATGGCGCTGCAACAGCAAAACGTCAATCTGTCGGGCGGCAGGTTGAAGGAGGGCCGGACCGAATACCTCGTGCGGACGCTCAACGAATTTCAGGACATCGAAGAAATTCGGGGCGTGATCATCGTTACTCCGCAAGGCGAACCGCTGCGTCTGGACGATGTCGCGCGTATCGAATTCGGCACGAAGGAGCGCGACACTATAGTGCGGGTGAATGGGCAGGAGGTCGTCGAGCTCGAATTTTACAAGGAAGGCACTGCCAACGTCGTCCAGGTCAGTAACAAGCTGAAGGAATTCTTCGGATTCCGGCATCGCGTATCGTTTCAAGAGCGGATGCTGCGCTGGCAGGCGAAGTTTGCCTCGTCGTCGCGAATGGACGAGTTGTTGGAGCGTATCGATCGCCGGAAAAAGATGTCGGATAAGCTTCGGACGCGTCTTCCGGACTATATCGCGGAGAATCCCGAGAAGTACTTGGTGTTGATTACGGACCAGGCGCGGTTCATCGAAGCGTCGATACGCGAGGTGTTGCAAACGGCACTTGCCGGCGGCTTACTGGCATTGCTCGTGTTGTTTTTGTTTCTGCGGGAAGTGAAAACGACGCTGATTATCGGAATCGCCATCCCGATCTCCGTCGTGGCGACTTTCGTGCCGATGTTCATGGGCCAAATTTCGCTCAATATCATGTCGTTGGGCGGTCTGGCGCTTGGAATCGGCATGCTGGTGGACAATTCCATTGTCGTGCTGGAAAGTATCTTTCGGTGCCGCGAAGAGGGCGACGGCATCCGGGATGCGGCGGAGCGCGGGACGAGAGAGGTGGCGAGCGCGGTCACGGCGTCTACGTTGACGACCATCGCGGTGTTCTTGCCCATCGTGTTCGTTGAGGGGATCGCCGGACAGCTCTTTCGCGATCTTGCGCTGACGGTGACTTTTTCGCTGATCGCTTCCCTGGGTGTCGCGTTGTATCTGATTCCGATGATCGCCTCGCGTGAGCCGCTGCACTTCGGCAGGGCTGAGAGCGGTGTCTGGCTAGTGCGCGCCTTTGCGGCGGGGCGTCGGGATGGCCGTGGCCGCATGGCGTCAGTATTTGCGATCCCGAGGTTCGGCGTTGGTTATGTGCGGACGCGGTTCACTCAATCCTGGATGGAGACTGTCGCGCACACGGCGGGCGAGGCCGGAGAAAGCGCCGGGCTGGCGAAGGCCCTTCTGTACGCTCTTGTGCCCATCGTTTTTGCACTTTTCGTGTTACAGGGGATATTGAATATTGTCGCGACGCTCTTCATCACGGTCTTGTTTGGAGTCACGCTAGTCTTGCTAGGTGTGTTGTGGATCTTGTCGAAGATCTTCCGATTCGTTCTCTACTTGCCGCTCAATTTATTTGGCCACGGCTTCAACGCGATGCGCGGCGCGTACTCCATTATGCTGCGGCGGACGCTTCAATTCAGCCCGATCATACTTATCGCCGTCGCGCTGCTTTCGATTCATGCCGCCGGAGTATCCCTTTCTCTGGGGCGCGAGCTCATCCCGCCACTGAAGCAAGGCGAGTTCGGCATTCGTTTGGAGGCCCCGCCGGGAACGAGGTTAGCGGACACGGAACGGCGTGCCCAGAAGGTCGAATCGGTGCTAAGCCGCTTTCCTGAGATCGATGCGGTGACCGTGCAGGTGGGGACGGACGACCTGCGGGCGGGCTCTGGCGAGGGCGAGAATGTCGCCACGCTGACGGTACGGCTTAAGAATCCGGAGGAAACGGCCCGGATTCAGGACCAGTTGATTGAGAAGATGCGCAGGGCGGTGCTGGAGGTGACGTCTGAGCAGGTTACCTTCACGTTGCCCACGCTGTTCAGCTTCAAGACGGCGATTGAATTGCAGATCTTCGGCGATGACTTGGGCGTGCTGCGCGACCTTGGCCGTGAGGCGATGCTTTCCATCGAGGACGTAAGAGGCTTGAAGGATATGGACTTCAGCCTGAAGCGGGGTTACCCTGAGATCCATATCGTGCTGGACCGCGAGTTGCTTGCGACGAAGAACCTTGAGCCCTATCAGGTGGCGCAACTGCTGCGGACGGAGATCCAGGGCGACGTTGCTACGCACTTTAGCCGGGCGGGCGAGAAAATAGACATCCGAGTGCGTGCCGATCGGGAGCGGCTGACGAGCGTCGAGGACCTGCGCAACCTCTCTATCCTCGATGGGGTCCCGCCCACGCCGCTATCTTCGGTAGCCCGGATCGAGATCGAGGAGGGGCCGAGCGAGATTCGGCGCATAGACCAACGCCAAGTCGCGATAGTGACGGCGAACGTGGAGGGACGCGACCTTGGAAGCGTGGCCGCCGACATTGAAGCGCGGATGGAGAGGCTGAACTGGCCTGATGGCTACTCGTATGCGCTCGGCGGGCAGAACCGGGAGTTGCAGACTTCGTACGGGGGTTTATTGTTCGCTCTTGCGCTCGCCGTGTTTCTGGTTTACGTGGTCATGGCATGCCAGTTCGAGTCGATTTGGCACCCCGCGTTGATTATGTTCAGTGTGCCGTTGGCGTTGATTGGCGTGATCTATGTGCTGAACTGGGTCGGCATGAGCCTGAGCATCGTTGTTTTTATCGGCGTGATCGTGCTGGCGGGGATTGTCGTGAATAGCGCGATTATCCTGGTCGATTACATCAACCAGTTGCGGGAGCGCGGGATGAGAAAAGTCGACGCTATCGTCCAGGCGGGAACGGTCCGGTTTCGTCCCATAATGATGACGACAATGACGACGGTCCTCGGATTGATCCCGATGGTGATCTCCGGCGGGGAGGGCGCTGAAATTCGCCGGCCCATGGCCCTTACCGTCATGGCGGGCCTGATTTCGGCGACCGTCTTGACGCTGTTCATTATTCCGATTGTCTACAACTCCTTCGGAGGGCGCGAACGCGGATGAAGACCCGGAACCTCCGGTGGGTAGGGCGCTCCCTTCCTGAACTTGCGATGAGTCGCCCGGTTGCGGTGTCGATGCTGCTCATCACGCTGATTGGTCTCGGTGTGATTGCGGCGCAACGAACGGCGGTCGAGTTCCTGCCGCCGATGGACCTTCCATTTCTCGGCGCATTCATTCCGTATCTCGGCGCGACGCCCGCTCAGGTTGAACAGGAAATCGCGATTCCGGCGGAGGGCCAGTTCCGGACCTTGCCGAATTTGCGGGAGATGCATACGAACTCGAATACCGACGGCTGCTTTATTACTCTCAATTTCGAGTGGGGCACGGACATGACCGACGCGCTCGCGGAGGTGCGCGATCGCATGGAACGGCTGCGGCTCGTGCTTCCGGAGAGCGCCGACAGGATTTTCGTGAGGCATTTCAGCCTGAGCACGATCCCCGTAATGCAGATCGGGTTGTCGCGGGAGGGCGACCACGCGGCCTTCGCCGAGCTGGTCGACCGGGAAGTCGTGGACAAGCTGCTGCGATTAGACGGCGTGGCCGATGTGGAAGTGTTCGGCTACGACGAAAAGATGATCATGATCGATTTGGATCAGCAGTCCATGTTGGCGCATAACGTTTCAATGTACGAACTGATTACTAAACTCATTACTGCGAACGTGGACGCCGGGGTCGGGGAACTGAAGGATGGGGAGACGAAGTATCAGGTGCGCACTCTGAGCCCCGTCACTACGGTCAGTGAATACGCGAACTTGAACTTGGGCCCCGGGCTGCGGCTCAGCGACGTGGCCCAGGGAGCTTACCGGGCGCGAGATCCGGAATTTCATTTGTCCATCGACGGTCAGCGTGAGATGTTCCTGCTGATTACGAAGGAGTCTGAGGCCAATACGGTGGCGACATGCGCGGCGGTGATCGAGGAGCTGGACCGGATTCTTGAATCGCCCATTATGGAAGGCGCCGAGAAGCACGTCTTCTTTAATCAGGGGGATATCATCGTCCAGGCGCTAAACGGCTTGAAGCAGGCGGCCGGGGTCGGCGGGGTCATGGCGCTGCTCGTGCTGTTTGCATTTTTGCGCCGGATTCGTTCAACTCTCATCGTGGCCTTGGCGATCCCGGGCTCGATCGTGGCGGCCTTTGTGTTTATGTTCGCCTCGGGGATGACACTCAATCTGATCACGATGATGTCCATGATCGTCGCCATCGGCCTGGTTGTCGACAACTCGATCGTCGTGATCGATAACATCTATCGCCACCAGGAAATGGGTAAGAATGCGCACGACAGCGCGCGCGACGGGGCCTCAGAGGTCGCGCTCGCGATCGTTGCGGCCACGTCGACGACGGCCGTAGTGTTCCTGCCGGTGTTTTTCCTGCAGAGTGGACAGATGGCGGTTTTTACGCGTCAGTTCGCCGTGCCGGTGACGGTGTCGCTGGGGGCGAGCCTGATCTTGGCGCTGACGTTGATCCCGCTCGCTGTGAGCCGCCTTAAGCATTATGAGGATTCTCCTATGGAGCGGTACCGGCGGTGGAGTGAAGCGGATATGCCGAGTGCCGGAAGGACGTTGAGGGGTGGTTCGGGCGGATGGTG
>JASJYE010000458.1 GCA_030123645.1 Candidatus Hydrogenedentota bacterium
TCCACTCACAATTATGCGGATTTGGAGTATGGCGTGTCCGGTGGAGCCGATGCCTCCGTCCGATCTCAAGTGTGGATACACAATATCTCTTACCTGAAGAAACTAGACCCAAATCAAGCGAACTTTGAAATTCTGCTGGTTGTGGCGGACGCAAGCGACGCCGCGGGTTCGATGTTTGGAAAAAATGAGACGGCAGAGCATTTTGACGCCGGTCATTACAAAGATGAGACGTTCTTACACGACTCAACGGGTCTCCGGTGCGGCTGCGGACGAAGTATCCCTGTGGGCGGGACGTCTTCTCCGGTCCCGATTCATCGGGACCACCTCAGGTGAATGGCAACTCGCGGATGCGACGGAAGATTTGCAGGAAACTCCGCGTCCACCGATTGTACCCGAGGATGCGATACACAATCCGACGCCCCGTCCGAACGATCTGACACGGAAGCCGCACCATCGCGTTCAGAAACCGCTTGAATTCCATGCGCAGCAACTCCCACCGCTCGCTCGTCCTGCGTGCCTGCAACGCAAACCAGGCCTTCAGCGTCCACGCCAAGGACGCCATCACCATGTAGGCCCAGTTGCTCACCAGGTCTCCCACCGGCATCCGCAGCGCGTTCAAGCCGTTCTTCAACTGATCAATCAGATTTTCCTGGTTGCACCGCTCGTTGCAGAACCCCACCACCGCAGCGGGCGACATCTCAGCGATGTTCGTGATGTAGAAGAAGTAGCGGAAGTCTTTGAAGAGAAGCCGCGTCCCCTTCGAGACCGCCAGGTCTTTACGCAGGACAATCACCCGATACGCCCGGCGGCACTTCGTCGGGCGGTAGCTGAATTCGGCGACGTGCTCGCCCTCGAGTTTGACGTTCTTATACTTGCGGGCGATGACGATCTGTTCCTTGATGTTCTCCGGACGCGCGCGTCTCGCGGCGCCCGGCATGCGCTTCGCCCGGCGGCTCAGGGGCTTCCAACACGTGTTTTCGAGGCTTTCGGCCCTTTCGACGAGATTCGGCATCGCGTCGATTCCGAAGGCGAAGCGGACCCCATCCCCGGTCCATCGGTCGAAGTGCGCCGTCAGCGAGAAGTCGGTGTCACCGCGAAGAGTAACGCCTCGAAAGGCCTGCCGCACCAAAGCAACCGCCCGGTCGATCCATGCCGCCGCGCCGTCGTGCGAGGGACGGTTTCCGGAGCGGTTCACCAGATACAGCGGCTCCATCGTGTTGGCCAACGACACCACAAGCGGATGATATCCCCACACCCCCTTGTAACTCAGCCCCATGCCTCCTTTGCATTCGCCGGTGGTCGGAGCCAACGTGCCGTCCACGTCGAGAATCGCTTCAGCACGGTCGGCCCTCGTAAGCCGCTTCTTCCACACCTTCACGCGGATCCCGTTTACGGCCTCCATCAGCGCTCTCACGTCCGATTCGGAAAACCGGCGGGAGAAATCCCCCGCCGTCGTCGGATCGGGAATCCGCTCGGCGCCGAGCGCGTCCATGTAGGTCTCGTCGTTCCGCCGCAGCTCGATGTCGTCCAGACAGGTGCCGCCGGTCAGCGTGTTGTAGGCGATGTTCAGCACGTGATCCGACTCGTGGTACGGCTTGTGCTGTTTCAGGAGGTGCAGCTTCTCGTCGAGGGCCCGGATGAGGCCTGTCTTGTGGGCGAGGACGTGAAACGCGCCGATGCCGCCGCAGTCGATGGCGCGCGTCCGCTCGGCCATCTCATACCGAATGTTCTGCGCCCGGAACATCGGACGGCCCTGGTCGGCAACCGGTTTCCGCTTGAGCCGTCTCGCCAGTTCTCGCTTGCGTCTGCGGAGAATCCTGATATCCTTTGCGTTCACTCGAAACGCTCCTTTCTCGCGAATGAAATGCCTTCTCATAAACGCATTTTAGTCGCTTGAATCGGGTGTTTCGAGCCTTTTCTTGACAGGACGACCTTTGTACTGCACTTGATCTGGGCCTAGTTCCCCCTTGGCCGACAGGACATCATGCACCTTTCCGATTGCCCCGGCGACGATATCTGCATCCTGCTCACTCCAGTGCTGGCTGAGACCGATGCTGATGCAGCGGCCCTGAATGTCGAGCGTTCGGGGCAGCATGTCGACGGAGTATTCGATGGGACGGTGCGCCGCCGTCCACGGCCAGCCGGTGTGGTCGCTGGTGTGTTTCTCCATCACGTAGTCCCAGTGGCAGTAAATGTGACGGTCGGGTATCAGCTTGCTATGGATGGTTCCGTTCGGCACCCCCTCGGCGGCGAGGGCCTCGCCGAAACGACCGGCAGATTCCGTGCGGTTAGCGTAAAACATGAAAGTGGTGCCACAGGCACCCTCGCGGGAGG
>JASJYE010000097.1 GCA_030123645.1 Candidatus Hydrogenedentota bacterium
CCGGGGGAGGAGGGTATGGAAAGCGATCGCCCCCACCTGAGCTCCTCCATCGAGGGGGAGGGAATTTCAGGCGTGCAGTCTGCACGCGCCTCGACGTTCAAGCCCAATCCGAATATTGAGTACCACAGCTGGGGTTTTGGCGGCCTCCGTAAGCAGGCCAACGACGGTTCCTCGGACTACGCGGCCGAGGTACTGCGCTTGCCGCAGGCGGAACGGCCGATTTGTCCGTATGAGCAGGTGGAATACAACGCGGCGGTGACGGATGCGTTGCAGTTGGTCGGGCAATCGCGAATCTCGGCCTATGGCCGGCACGTGGCGCATATGCTCGCGCTGGCGCAGGTAATGATGGGTCGCGCGGGCCTCGCGCTGCGGCAGGGGCCTATGACGGAGGCGATGGAGGTCCGGGGCGAGAATTACAACATGACGACGTCGAAGGTGTCGGCGGCGTTGACGGCGTATCAAATCCTGGAACGGTCCTGGCGCCGGCTCCTGGCGGATTTCGGCCGGCATTATTACGCCACCGACCGCTGGGAGGATGTCGAGGCCTACGAGCTACGCATTCAAAACGACACCTCCCCTACTTTTTCGTTGGGGGAAAGAAAAAGTAGGCAAGAAGAAACCATAACCGCGCCTTCGCGCGGGGTTAACTCTAATGCTGGCGTGGGCGGCTCGCCCGCGGAAGAGGATGTAGGGGCGGGTCCCCGGCCCGCCCATGAACGCGAGGCCGCGGCCGACTCAGGAGATTCACATCTTCGCGGCATTGACATTGGGGGAGGGACGGGCTCCTGCGCCTTCGCGGACGAGGAAGACCTCGTCCCAGCTGGTCGTGCGGCTCATCGGGAGGGTCGCCCTCCCAATGGTGAGCCCTAAGATTCTAGCCTTCGCGCGAATGACAATTGGGGCGGTGAAAAAGAGCGGCTTGAGGGTGATAGCATAAAGTGATGTCATTTGGATGTGAATAAGGGGCATCGAAAGACCTTAGATGCGTTGTTTACGAGGCCTGCCCCGGCGAATTTGAAGTGGGACAAGGTGATTTCGCCGATCAGGGCGCTTGGCGCTGAGGTGAGTCGTAAAGGCGGCTCGATGGTCACGGTTAAGATCGGGAATTGTCGCGCTGTGTTTCATAGTCCGCATCCTGAGAAGGAGATCGGCCGGGGCCGGGCGAAGCATATACGCCGGTTTTTGGAGAATGCGGGTATCTCGCCGGAGTGATGGAGTTGGATCATGATGGAATATAAGGGATATTTCGCGGATGTCGAGTATGACGATTCCGTGAAGGAATTTGCCGGGTGCACCGTGAATATGCGCGATGTTCTTTCGTTTGGGGGGACGACGGTGGAGGAACTGGAAGGCGCTTTCCATGAGACGGTGGATGCGTATCTCGATTGGTGTAAATCGGATGGTGTCGAGCCTGATAAGCCGTATATGGGGTCGATAAGTCTGCGTGTTCCGCCTGAAATGCATCGTGATTTGGATATCGTCGCCAGGAGGATGGGCATGAGCGTGAATAAGCTTCTCCAAAACACGATCGCGGATGTCATAGAAGAAAAATTGCCTACGCGCCGTTAGACGCGGTCTCTCCAACCCCACGACTGCAACGCATCGGGCGGGTTAGGAGGACGAGGATGCGGTCGGTGTTTTGTCGGGTTCTGTGTTCCCGGTAGAGGCGCAGGCGTCGCAAGAGCCGCAGGCGGGTTTCCTGTTGTGCGAGATGAGGTTTCGGTAGAGCCCGCGGGCGAGGAAGAGCGCGGCGGCGAGGACGATCACGTCTACTAGAATCGCCTCCATTTTCGCTACCTCTCCATCTTTCGTTGCGTCGTCATGACCCTTCCTTACGCGCCGCCGAAGAAGGTGATGGCATTATACGCGATGAACGATGCCGCGTAGGCCAGGCAGGTCATGTAGGCGACTTGAAGCCCGGCCCATTTCCAGGAGCCGGTCTCGCGGTGCGTGATGGCCTGCGTGGGCAGGCATTGCATCGCGAGCACGTAAAATACGAGCAGGCTCGCGCTTGTCGCAAAGGTAAACACGGGTGTCCCGTCGGCGCGTTTGGCTGTGCGGAGCTTATCGAGCAGGAGGGATTTGTCTTCCGTCCCTTCGTCGCCGACGCCGTAAATGACCGAGAGGGCCGACACGACGACCTCGCGCGCGGCGAAGGAGGCGACGATGGCGACGCCGATTTTCCAGTCGAAGCCGAGTGGCTCGAGGACGGGCTCGACGAGGCGTCCCGTCCGGCCTGCGTAGGAATGGCTAAGCGCCAATTGCGCTTCGTTGGCGGCGTCCACAGGGGTTTGTGTGACGATCGCGCCGGATGTGTCATCGGTCGCGGCGCTCGCAGTCGCGGAGCCGTCCAATCGGGGATAACTCATTAGCCACCATAGGATGATTGAAATCGCGAGGATGACCGTGCCGGCTTTGCGCATGAAAATGAAGCTGCGGTCGTAGGCGGCGAGTAGGGCGGTCTTGAGGCTGGGCATTTTGTAGCTCGGCAATTCGATCATGAGGGGCGATGGCGGTTTCTTCACAAGTGCGCGCCGGAAGATGAAGGCCATGGCCATGGCCGTGAAAAGACCGAGCGCGTAGGCTCCGGTAAAAACGAGTGCGCCTTTCAGCGGGGAGGCCGGAAACAAGAGGGCCGTCATCATCAAGTAGACGGGCAGGCGTGCGGAACAGGTCATCAGTGGCAATACGAGGATCGTAATGAGGCGGTCGTTGCGGTCCTCGATGATGCGCGCGGACATGATGGCGGGGATCGCGCAGGCGTGGGCGGAGAGCATCGGCACGAAGGCCTTGCCGGGCAGGCCAACGCGCCTGAGCCAACGATCGACCACACAGGCCGCGCGGGAGAGGTAGCCGGTGTCTTCGAGAATGGACAAGCAAAAAAACAGGATGCAAATCTGCGGGAGGAAGACCAACACCCCCCCCACGCCGGCGATCACGCCGTTCACAATCAGGCTTTGAAGCTGGCCCTCGGGGATTGCCGCGCCGACCCAGCCGCCCAGCTCGCCGAAAAACCTGTCAATAAGGGCCATCGGCAGCGTCGCGATGCTGAAAATCATATAGAACACGGCGAACAACACGCCGAAAAACGCGACCATCCCCGCTACGGGATGAGTCAATACTGCGTCGACCGCTTCGGTTTTCTTGCTGATGGCCTGGCCGGGATGAATGATGCAGCTCTCCCCCACCGTCTCGGCCCAGCGGTAGCGCGCTTCGTCGTCGATGTTGGAAAGACCGTCAAGCAGTCTCGGGGGAGGCGGAACGTGCCTGCTCTTCAACGCGGAGAGGCAAGCGTCGAGCAAGGACTCGATTCCGGTGCCTTTGCGCGCGACGATGGGCACAACTGGACATCCGAGATGGGCTTCGAGGGACTCGATGTCGATTTCGATGCCCTGCTTCTCGGCAAGGTCGACCATGTTCAGCGCGATGACTGTCGGCACGCCGAGTTCGAGAACCTGGCCCGCAAGAAAGAGGTTGCGCACGAGGTTTGTCGAATCGACCACCTGAATGATCGCGCCGGGCCGGAGAGTGTCCGCGTCGCCAGCGGTAATGGCTTCGATCGCGATCCGTTCCTCTGCCAGGCCGCCTTCGAGCGTGTAAAGCCCAGGCATGTCGTAGAGGAGACGAGTGTGACCGTCTAGGGTAATGGTTCCGGAACGCAGATCGAGCGTCGTACCGGGATAGTTGGAGGTCTTGTGACGCAGGCCCGTGAGTTGATTGAAGAGTGTGGTTTTGCCCGCGTTCGGATTGCTCACGAGCATGAGCGGCGCGTCTGGATGTTGGGCAGCCCTGATTTCCACCACGACCTCATTTAGAACGGTTGCCATGGGATGGAGCCCGGCGCGCTTCGTGTGACCCGGCTACTCCTCGGTGCCGTTGGGAACGACACGGACGCTCCGCGCGAGCGACTTCGCGATGCCGATGCGTGTCCCGTATATCTGGACAATCGTGGGTTCCCCGCACTTAACGACTCGTAGCTCCCGCCCCACGGTCAGGCCGAGCCCAGCAAGACGGCGGGTGTGGGCCTCAGAAGCGTCAACCGCCTGTACAGCGCAGACCGAATTCTTTGGGAAGTCAGTCAGGGATTGGGAGGAAGTCTTAGTAAAGCTTTCCATATCAGGACCTTAGGGTGTTAAGGAGGTTAAAATTATGCAATGAAACAGACCTTTTGTTTAGGTAGCTTAACATATGGACTGCTATAGGTCAAGCTTGAAGATCTGCTGAGTCAGGAAGTGAAAGAAGGGGGATTCCTGGCCGTAACCGCTGCTATTTTTCAGCTATCGCGATGGCGACCTTCGCCTTTTCGATCTCGAATTCCTTCGCGTTGCCCGGGGGGCTGTCTACCAGGGCGAGCGAGTCGGCCAAGACCTCCTTCGAAATGGTCTCTTGAAATGCCTCGGTGGTCCGCGCAAGATCTGAATCGGCCGTGTGCACCCGGAGGTCTATGCGCGCGTCGTAGGCGAGGCCCATGGATTTGCGCATGTCCTGCACGCAACGGATCAATTCGCGCATCCATCCTTCGCGTCTCAGCTCGTCGGTAATTTCAGTGGACAGGACAACCACGAGACCTTTGCCTTGCGCGGCCGTGAAGCCCTCCTTCGGCGAGAGACGCACCTCGACCTCGTCGCCGGAAAGCTCGATAGTCTCCCCGTCCACGTCGAGGGTCAAGGCGCCGTCTTGCACTTGCGCATAGAACGCTGCACCGTCGCCTTCGGAGAGTGCCTTGCCGATCGCTTTCACCTTCTTTCCAAATCGCGGACCCAGCACTTTGAAGTTCGGCTTGATCTCGTATGACACATATTCATCTGGATTGTCCGCAAATTCGATCCGCTTGATGTTCAATTCGTCCTTGATGAGATCGAGGTGATCTTCCAGCCCGGGTCGCATGTGCTCGTCAGAAAGAATGATCTCGCCGAGAGCTAAGGGCTGACGGACCTTAATGTTTGCCCTTCGCCGGGCGCTAAGTCCTAAAGTCACAGCGCTCCGCGTATCACCCATCTGATCAATCAGCTCCCAGCTAATCAATTGTCCAGTCTCATTCAAGTCACTCATATCGGAATCGCGTACTTTCGGGTAGGTCGCCAGGTGGACGCTTAGGGCCGCTCCTTTAAGCGGTGCAGTAAGGTTGCGCCAAGTCACTTCAGCGAAGAAGGGCGTGAAGGGTGCGGCGAGCCGGGCCAGCGTCAGCAGGCATTCGTAGAGCGTCCAGTAGGCGTCCGCCTTTTCCCGCGACGATTCGCCCGCCCAAAATCGCGGCCGGCTCCGGCGCACGTACCAATTGGACAGGTTGTCGAGGAACTCCGTGATAAGACGCGCGGCGGGATAGGATTCAAATGCCTCCATCGCACCCCAAACGTGGAATACCGCCGCGTCGAGCGCCTCTAAGATCCATTGATCAAGCTCGCTACGTGAGTCGCGAGGAGAATAAGGCATGCTGCCCTCTCCCCCGCCTTCGGTGGCCGAATCGGGATCGGCTACGACACCGCGCATGAATTCGGCGGGGGCGTTTGAGGGGTTGAAGCCGTCGAGGTTGGCGTAGATGACGAAGAAGCTGAAGACGTTGTGCCAGCGGATGAGGAGCTCGCGCTGGGCTTCTTCGACGATGCGCTCGGAGAGGCGGCTGCTGTTGGTGGGCGGGTTCTTGGCGATGAAACTCCAGCGCAGGGCGTCCGCGCTGAATTTTTCAAAGAGCACGGCGGGTTCGCTGTAGTTTTTGAGCCGTTTGGAAAGTTTCGTGCCGTCCTCACCGAGGATGTGCCCGAGACAAATGCAATTCTTGAAGGGGTGCGGCCAGCCCACCACCTTGTCCTCGAAGGGACCCTTCTCTCCGAAGACGACGGTGCTAATCGCAAGCTGTGCGTAGAACCAGCCGCGTGTCTGGTCGATCGCCTCGCTAATAAAATCCGCCGGGAAGCTCTCCTTGAAGAGTTTCTTCGAACCCTCGACGTGCGGATAGCCCCACTGCGCGAAGGGCATGCTGCCGGCGTCGAACCACACGTCGATGACCTCGGGCACGCGGCGCATGCGCGCGGCGGGGTCCTTCGGGCTTTGATAGGTGATCGCGTCGATGTAGGGTTTGTGCACCTTGAGGTGATCGCTCAGGTCGGGGGTCTCAGCCTTGGCCTTGTCCCATACCTCCGTACCCTGCACGCCCGGCTTCGCGAGCAGCTCGCTGTAGGAGTCGATGCATTCCATGTGCCCCGTCTTCTCGCAGACCCATACGGGCAGCGGCGTGCCCCAATAGCGCTCGCGCGAGATCGCCCAGTCGACGTTGTTTTCGAGGAAGTTGCCGAAGCGGCCATCGCGGATGTGCTCGGGCTGCCACGCGACCTCGGCGTTGTTCGCCAGGAAATCCTGCACGAAGTCCGAGGTCTTGATGAACCAGCCGCGGCGCGCGTATTGAATAAGCGGATCGTCCTCGGCACGCGGGCAAAAGGGGTAGGGGTGGCGGTAGGTGTCCTGCCGGAGCAAATACCCGCGATCCTTGAGCCAGCGGACGATGCCCTTGTCGGCGTCCTTGCAGAACTGGCCCGCAAATGGCGTCTCGCCGTAGGGGTCCAGGTCCGTGACGCGCTCGTCGAAGGGGCCGAGGGGGTTCACATAGCACAGGAAACCGACACCTGTCTCCTTGCAGACGCGGTAGTCGTCCTCGCCGAAGGCGGGGGCCGTGTGCACGATGCCCGTACCGATCTCGATGTCCACGAAGTCGCCAGGGATGACGAGCCAATGCTTGTCCGAATCGCGCGTGCCTTCCATAACCGTGGGCGTGCCGTAGTTGAAGAGCGGCTCGTATTCGACCCCCAGCAGCGCATCGCCCAGAAATTCATCGACGATCTCCGCCTTATCTCCGAAATGACGTTCGACGACGGCCTTCGCGAGGATGAGGTGTTCGTGGCCGTCGTCAGTCGGGACTTTCACGAGCGCGTACTCGATGCCGCTGCCGACGGTCGCAGCGCAATTGCTCAGGAGGGTCCAGGGCGTTGTCGTCCAGACGAGCAGGCTGACGGCTTCGCCCTTGAGTGAGAAGCGTTCCTTGCTTTCTTCCGTGAGATTCAGGCGGACGGTGATGGCCGGCTCGTCAATGTCGCGGTAGCCCTCTCCGACTTCGCCCGAGGACAGCGCCGTGCCGCCCTGGGCCCACCACCAGACGACTTTGTGCCCCTGATAGAGCAGCCCGCGATCGAAGAGTTGCTTCAAGGCCCACCAAACGCTCTCGACGTAGCTCTGGTGATAGGTGACGTAGGCATCTTCGAGGTCGGCCCAAAAGCCGATGCGGTCGGTGAGGTCTTCCCACTCCTTTTGGTAGCGGAACACCGACTCGATGCAGGCGCGGTTGAAACGCTCGACCCCATACTCCTCGATCGCCGCCTTGCCGCCCTCGATGATCCCGAGTTCCTTACAGACCTCGATCTCGACCGGCAGCCCGTGCGTGTCCCAGCCGGCCTTGCGCTCGCAGTAGTAGCCGGTCATGGTCTTGTAGCGGGGGAAGATGTCCTTGATCGTGCGCGTGAGGCAATGGCCCGGGTGCGGCAGGCCGTTCGCGGTCGGCGGGCCCTCGTAGAAGATGAAACGCGGCGCGCCCTTCCGCTGCTCGAGGCTCTTGTGGTAGATAGCGTTCTCTTTCCAAAAACGGATCGTGTCCTTCTCCGCTTCCGAGAAATTGAATCGCGCATCTACGGGCTCAAATACCGGCTCACTCATCAAATGTTCGTCCTGAAAACCATGGAAAGTGCCGCGACGGGGACGTGGGCCCACGCGGCCCCACGACGAATCGGCGGATCATCGCTTTTCCGGCCCTATTTTTGCAAACCGGTATGCGTACGAGGCGATTTGCTTGAGTGGGGTTAGCGGTCTATTAGTGTGTAGGGGCGCTGGTAGATCTTGGGATTCCGCCTTCGCGGGGGCGACACGGAGGGGGTGTTTTCGGTTTGAAGAGATTGCGGGGCCGCCCTGGCCGGAC
>JASJYE010000098.1 GCA_030123645.1 Candidatus Hydrogenedentota bacterium
TCGCCAAACAACTTACGCGGCGAATCACTAATGGGCTGTGAGCTATCCGGGCTAGCGCAGGGCTACCAGAGCTGGCTGCGAAGCAACTCGATTTCGACCTTCATTTTCTGCACTTGCCGGAACGCGCGGACCTTCTGCTCAAGCGCTTCGGGCAGTTCCGTGCGGTACACGTACTGCAGTTCCGGCTTCAGGCGCCCCAACTCTTCTTTCAATTCGCCAGCCTCTTGCCGGGCTTCGTCGAGCAGCCGGTCTCGCAACGATAAGTCCAGGTGCAACTCCGAAATCTCCCCAGTCCCCAGCGCGACCGCCTCGTTCGCCTTGTCAAACTGTATATCGAGGGTTGCAATGCGCTCGGAGAGTTGCTCAGCGCGTGACACGGCGGCGCCACGTTTTTCCCGTAGCTGCTCGAGGTCGCGTTCCAGGTATTGTTTCGTTTCTTCTAGTTCAGCCCTGTCGCTTGTCGCCACCTCCAGAAGGTCCAGCGTGCCGGCGAGCTGTTCTTCGAGTTCCCGGGAACGCGAGATCGTGGTGGCGTGCTCCGCTTGTAAGTCAAAAAGCTCGCCCTGCAGAGATTCAATCGTCTGCCCGAGTTCGGATTTTTCCGAGAGCGCGCCATCGAGATCGACCTTGGTCGACGCGAGCTCTTCGACGAGCTCCCGGGTGTCCTTCGCGGCGGTGTCCCGCTTTCCCGTGATTTCCTGCAGGTTCACATTAATCTGTTCTGCCGCCTTGATAAGCTCTTCCTTTTCGGCCCGTTCATCGGCCAAGGTCCGGTCGTATTCCCCCATCATGACCTTCATGTCTTCCACACGGCCCAAAGCCAGTTCGAGGGATTCCTTCGTGCCGTCGTTCTCATCATGAAGCCGCTCAAGTTCGAGCTCGACTGTCCCGAGCGCCGCCTGGGCGTCTGCATGGCGATCGCGGAGGGGGACAAGCTCGTTTTCGAGTTCGGCGATTCGCCCGGCAAGCTGGGTCCTCACCCCTTTGAGGTCATGAATCCGATCGTCGCTCTCGACAATCCCTTGCGAGAGGGCCTCGACCTGCTCCTGAGCCTCCTCGCGCGCCTCTTTCAGCGTCACGATCTCGCTATCGCGATCGGCGAGATCGTGGCGCGTGCCATCGACCTCGTCGAGCGCGGCAGCCTCCCGCTCCAGTAGATCGATCAACTCTTGCCGCAGGTGGCCCACATCCTCTTCTAGAGCAGCGCGCTGTTGCTCGAGCTCCTCGACCTTCCCCGTTTCCACGGCCAGTTCTAGGTCGAGCGCGGCGATTCGCTGGGCCGAGTCTTGTCCCTTGTTCTCCAGCGCTTCGATTCCCTGCCGCATGGACGCGATATTGCCCTCGAGCGCACCTGCTTCAGCTTCGAGCGATTCAATGCGATCGTCGCGGGAAGCGACTTCAGCGCGTAGTGAATCAATACGCTCCTGTCCCTCTTTTTCCTGCTTCCTAAGCTGAGCATGTTCCATTTCGAGTTGCGAGAGAGCGCCTTCGAGTTCGGATTTCTTTTCGCATTCGGCCATGAACGCAGCATTCCCCTCTTCGATTGCTGCGCTAAGCCGGCGGATTTCGGCGGTTTGCACCCTCTCCAAATCCCTCAGGCTCTCCTTTTGCGCTTGAAGTCCTTCAACCCGCTCCATAAACTCGGACTTCTCACGCTGAACCGTGGCGAGTTCTTGGTTTCTCCCGGCGATCGCCGCGCTGAGCCGGTCGATCTCGGCGGCTTGCGCCTTTTCGGAACTGCTCAGGCTTTCAGTCTGTGCTTGAAGCTTTGAGGCCTGCTCCATGAATTCGGATTTTTCACGCTCGAGGTCGGCGGTAAGAGAAGCAATGCGCGCGTTTGCGGCATCTCCTGAGGCCGAAATTTCTTTGACTTGCCGATCGAGCTGCTCGATTCGTTTCCGGAGAGCGCTTCTGTCACGCTCGAGTTGTTCGAGCTTCTCCGCATCTTCCGCCAATGCTTCTTCAAGGGAATCGCCGCGTTCCCGCGCTTTGAGCTCGCGCTTTTCCGCGCCTTCCAAGAGACTTTGCGTATAGGTCAATTCTCGAGTCAAGCCGATCCTGTCAAGGGCAAGAGCATCGAGCTTCTTGCGCTGTTCTTCGAGCTTAGCCTCAAGGGCCGCTGTTTCTTGGTCAGCTATGGAATCCCCGGCACGGACTTCATCCAATCGTGCTTCCGTCTCCCCGAACATCTTTTCCAGCCGGCTATTCTTCGCTTCCAACTCCTCAAGGCGGGCCCGGGTAAGTTCCAGTTCCTCGGATGTGGCCTGACCCGCGGCGGCGAGCTCGAATCCGCGCGAGGTCACCGTCTCGTACTCTTCGCGCAACGAAGTTAGACGCTTTTGCAACCTTTCATTCGCGGATATCGCCTCGTCAAACTCGAGCTGCTTGGTCTCGATTTCTTTGGCGAGACCCTCGACGAGTACGCGGGCATCCTTTTCCTTGGCCGCTAGCTCCTCCGCCTGGGCCTCTGTGGCGCGTAATTCGTGTTCGAGCCGGAGTTTATCCTCTAAGGCTTCGCGTGATTTTTCGTCTCGTTCCGTGAGTTCCGTTTCAACCGATTTGTGCTGGACTTCTTCTTGGAGCTGGCGCACGCGGTACTCCGCCTCGATTCGCGCGAGTTTGTCCTCAAGTTCCCCTTTTTCCGCCAGAAGCGTCTCCAGATCGCTCACGTTCACATCCAATTCGCCCACGATGGATGCGAGCTGAGATGTAACTTCCTTCTCTCTCTCCAACAACCGGTCGACCTCGGACTGAGCCGCTTCCAGTTTCTCACCTAGCTCAGAAATGGCCTCGTTCGCAGTCTCAATCAGCCACTCTTTGTCGGCGAGCGCCGCGCTCAGACGCTCGTTCTCTGCGACAGTATTCGCGTCGTCGCCCGGGGCGCTTATCATTTCCTCTCGAAGCGTCCGGATCTGCTCAGTGATGGTCTCCCGCGCCTGCTCAAGACGCACTTCGCGGATACGGGCCTCTTCTAGTGCATTTTGTAGAGACTCGACGATCGGCGCGATTTCAGACTGGTCAGAGGGATCCGGATGGTCGCGTGCACCGTGCAGCTCTTTGCGAAGATCTTCCTCCGTAGACTCGAGCAAGGCCTTCTCTTCATTAAGCTCGGCGCATTCCGCCTCTAGACGCGAGATCATCCGCTCGAGTTCGCCATTCCTTCGGAAGGTGGCCTCGAGTGTTTCGTCGCGCTCAGCTAAGTTCTGCTTGAGCCCTTCGAGATCGGCCTCCGTCTCCTCGATCCGCGATAGGGGCGCTTCGGCGTCCCCTAGGCCCGAGGCGAGCGGTGACAGCGCAGGTCCATCGGTGAAAGCCGCCAATTCAGTCCCCAACTCGGCGAGCAGTTGCTCTAGCTCTTCGTTGTGTTGTTCGGACGTGCGATGCGCCTGCTCGTGTTCGTAGAGCCGCGTGCGCAGTCTTTGGATTGTCGCGGTCGCTTCGCGATCTCTCAAGCGATACTGTTCGAACTCTTTCTCGATGTTATGGCGCACCCGCTCGAGCTTTTCGGCAAGAGTCTGCGGCAGCCCTGTCGCGCCGGGAGAGACGGGAATGTCTAAGGCGCCTGCGGGCGAGGGCCTTTCTTGTTTCGGACGCTCGCGCGTCTGCTTGTCCAAGAACATGCGCAAATGCTGAACGCGCGGGGTATTGTTTATGCCGCTCAGGCGACTGCAAATCCGATACGCCTCATCGAAGAGCCCTAAGCGGCCGAGGCAATACGCGCGGGATGTGTGAAGGTCCTCGCGATGCGGCAGTACGGCAATAAGTTGGTCGAGGACAGCGATGGCCTTTTCGTCCTGCCGCTCCCTGATCAAGCGTGTGGCTTCACCGGCCAACTCGTGTTGCAGCGCCTCAATCATGCACGCACCCCATATACATAGCCGGATCCCGAACTCGCGAACGGTACCCCGCGGAGAATATAGCAGATGGAGGAGGAAAGTGGAACCCTAAATTTCCGGCTTTTCTCAGAATTGGCCTTGGGAATCGCGGGAATTGTGGGCTATACAGCGTGTGGCGGCATTACGTAATAATATACAGCCAGAAAGTGACAGAATGACCCCGCCATGACGAACAGGTGCCAGATGGCGTGATGGTACGGGATGCGGCGCCAGAGGTAGAAGAGGACGCCGAAAGTGTAGAGCAGCCCGCCAGCCACGAGCCACGCCAGTCCGCCCGCCGGCACCGTGAGGACGACAGGCTTTATCGCGATGACCACCAGCCAGCCGAGGGCGATATACATAAAAGTGGACAAGATGCTGAAGCGCTTCGTGAAAAATATTTTGAATATGATGCCGAAGAGCGCCAGGCCCCAGGTGAGCCCGAATAGAGTCCAGCCCCAGCCGCCTCGCAAGGTAACGAGCGTGAAGGGCGTGTAGCTCCCCGCGATGAGCAGATAAATGCACACGTGATCGAATACGCGAAAGACATGTTTGACCTTCGGATGCCGAACGCTGTGGTACAGGGTCGACGTCAGATAGAGCAAGATGAGTGTCGCCCCGAAGATCGAAACGGCGACGATGAAATAGGGATCGCCGTTCTCTGCCGCAAAGAGCACCATCAGCACTAAAGCAACAATGCTCAATACAATGCCCACGGCGTGCGTGCCGATGTTGGCATACTCCTCGCCGCGCGTATAGCGGCTGGTTAACTCCTCGGCCATTCGACTTCCATCCTCAACGAAACAAGTGTCATCGTATCTTGCACATCCGCTCCCGATGCCGGCCTACGCCTCAGAGAACCTTAGCAAACCGGTGGTTCCGGTCGTGCTTCTTCGGATACAGACAGGGAAGGGCCATTCGCGCTCGCGTGAAACCCACCCCCACGTGCAAAATCCCCCTTAGGCGATAAGCAGGACGATTTCGGGCCGCCCCCATTTCGAGCGGTCAGTCATTCAGCTCGTTGCCGACAACGGCGACGAAACTGACGCATTTACCGGGGCGTCCGCCCAGGTTATGTGTGAGACCCAGTTTGGGGTTGTCAATCTGCCGCGGCCCAGCCTCGCCCCGCAATTGGAGCCAGCATTCGTACATCATGCGCAGGCCCGAGGCCCCGATCGGGTGCCCGAAGGATTTCAGGCCGCCGTCCGGGTTAACCGGCAGATCACCTTCCAAGGTGAAGGTGCCGTCCATTACATCCTGCCAGCCCTTGCCGCGCTCCGAGAAGCCGAGGTCCTCATAGAGTATGAGTTCTGTCGGCGTAAAGCAGTCGTGCACCTCCGCCATCGAGATCTCCTCGCGCGGATTGGTCACACCCGCCTGCAGGTAGGCATCTTTGGCCGAGGCGACCACTTCGGGGAAGGTCGTGAAATCGTATTCCTGCGTCAGTGGGCCTTCTGCGGGTCCCGCGACGAATGAGAGTCCCTTGATATAAATCGGATTATCGTTATATTTGTGTGCGTCCTCGGTGCGCACCAAGATCGCCGCGGCCGAGCCGTCGCTCACGCCTGAGCAGTCCATGATCCCGAGCGGTCCAGCGATCTTCGGCGAATTCTTGATGGTCTCGAGGTCGACTTCCCTCTGATACTGGGCCTTCGGATTCTTGGCGCCGTTTGCGTGGTTCTTCTGGGCGATCTTCGAGATGACCTCCTTGCCAGTCTCGGGGTCAAGGCCGTATTTCTTGAAATACGCCGGGGCAAGCATCGAAAAGCTCGCCGGCGCCGTGGTCGTAGCGGCCGAACCATCGCCCGGAGGCATCCCGGTCGTAAGACCTGAATACCCGGAGTCCTTGAGTTTTTCAACGCCGATCGCCATGACAATATCGTAGGCGCCCGAGGCGACGGCGTAGGCGGCGTTGCGTATGGCCTCGCTGCCTGTCGCGCAGAAATTCTCAACGCGCGAGACGGGTTTGTATTGGATCTTAAGAGGATCAGAAAGCGTCAGTCCGGAGTTGCTTCCTACGGTGCCGAGCCAAAAAGCGTCGATGTCGTCCTTCTTGACGCCGGCCGAGTCAAATGCCTCCATCGCGGCCTCTATGAGCATGTCACCGACGCTACGGTCCCAATGCTCGCCGAAAGCGGTGCATCCCATTCCAACAATGGCTACCTGATCGCAAATTCCCTTACTTGACATGGTATCGCTCCTATCGCACGGGCCGTGTTTTCCAAAAGTAATTGTGAACCCCGTCCGCCGTCCAAAAGCGCCGGAACGTCATTTCCAACTCCATCCCGATATCTACATTGTCGGGCTCGCAATCCGTCACTTCCAACTCTACGCGCCCGCCGCCCTCAAAGTCTATCATAGCCATGACCATCGGCGGTTGCAGCGTATAAGCCAGGTGGTCCAGCGTGTACGTAGCGACCTTGCCGCGGCGGTCCGCGAAAGGCAGCTCTTTCATCTTCTCGACGGCCCCGCAGCTCACACACACCTTCTGCGGCGGCAAATGGCGCGCACCGCATTCCGTGCATTCGTTGCCCACGAAGCTGAATTTCCAATGACGTGCACGGAATACCGGCGGGGCCGCTGGACGGTCCGGATCCGGCCGGCGGGGCCGCTCCGCCTCCAGAATCCCGCGCCACTTGAGATAGCGGGTATATCCCAGGTCGTTGCGCTTAGAATCGATAAGCGCCGCAACGGTCCGAGCATTCTTATAGTTGGCAACAGCGTCAGTCGCTTTCAGAATCGCCGCATCCACGCCATCAGATGCCGAAAGCACAAGAATACGGTCGCCCGGCTTGGCCGCGTCGAGCGCGCCGGCGATCATCAGGCCGGCATAGGCCGCGCCGGTATGCCCGACGGTGGCTTGCATGCCGTCAACCATCTTGCCGGGCTCGATGCCCAAAGCCTTGGCGACGTTTGCCGCTGCGCGAGGGTTCGGCGAATCCACCACCACCGCGCTAATGTCGCTCATAGTGAGCCCCGCCTTCTCGAGGACGTTCTTGCCGCCGCTGATAAGAAGCGGGCTGTAGATTTGCGATAACGAGAAGCGCTCCTCCCAAACCTTGGCGAACTTTTCGCCCGGCAGACGCCACATGGCCTGGTGCGTCAGAGTTTCAGAGTAGGTGGCCTCGAGCTCCGCGATCACGTCGTCCGTGCCCAGGATGAACGCGACCGCGCCATCGCCTCCCGCCTGTTCCGCGGAGCCGTCGGGCGCGCCGAGACGGATGTCAGACATGACGACGAGCCGGTTCCCCGCCGCCACACCTTCAGCCGCGGCAAACAAAGTCCCAAGACCCGCGCCGACCGAACCAGTGACATCCAGCACACGCATCGAAGCCGGAAGATCCAGGGCCGCGTGCACGATCGCCGAGTTAAGTTTTTCCTGATACGGCGGCTCCGTTGTCGCGAAATACATCGACTGGATCGGCACGTCCTCCCGCCCATGACGCGCCGCGCGGGCCGCCTCGACCGCCATCGTGATCGTGTCCTCGTCATAACTCGCGACCGACCGCTCGCCCTTGCCCGGACGCGACTCCAGCGCAGCGCCGATAGCCGCCCGCTGCAACCGATTAAAAGGAATATACGCCCCGTACGAGATGATACCTGCCATAATGGGCCTCATTAATTTGAAAATAGTTAATATACGAGCCGCCAATTATCGCAAATTCATACATGCCGCACAAACATTACCGCAAGAACGAAATCCCACGCCCGCGAAAATGAGGGCGGGTTCAATCGAATACCCCTCTGCGGTTTAAACTATTCTACCGCAGAGGACGCGGAGCTTCGCAGAGAACTTCAAGAGTCGTTGACAGTCGACGGTGATTTCAGTTCCTCCCGATCTACGTGCGACTGTGACTTAGTCCATTCGACATGCTTTTCGACCGACTTCATTCAACCCTTGTAACGCATTAAGCCCTTTGAGAATCCAGCAAAGGCCTCGTCAAATCCTCCGCAATCCAACTCACGAAACTCCGAGACCACATTTTCCATGCGGATACCCCTCTGCGTACCTCTGCGTCCTCTGCGGTTTAAACTATTCTACCGCAGAGGACGCGGAGCTTCGCAGAGAACTT
>JASJYE010000099.1 GCA_030123645.1 Candidatus Hydrogenedentota bacterium
TCATCCTTCCGACCGTAGCGATATACTTCGTGGCGCAGCGCGCCTTTCTCGAAAGCTCGCTCGGAAGTGGAATCAAGACCTAGGTACCGCAGTGCGAATCTCTCTACCCAAATGCCTGCCCGTGTTAGTGGCTTTGCTCATCGTGGGCTGCGGCGGGCCCTCACCCCACGAGACACAGGCCCCCGGTGCAGGCCGGTTTCGGCCGATCAATCCCGCCGTCACCGATATCTGGGACCGTCAAACCACCGAGAACGCGCAATTGCTGCGGGAGATTGCGGCCGAGTTCAACGCGATGCACGAAGGCCCTCCCGTCAAGGTCATCCAAAGCGGCGATTACGCCGATATCTACACGAAGACCGTCGCGGCCATTAAGGCGCGGACCCTGCCCGCCATGGCCGTCGCCTACGGGAACATGACCCTCAAATACGCAAACCTAGGCGCTCTCGCCGATCTCGGCGAATTTGTGGCGGACCCCGAGACGGGTCTCTCTAAGGAAGAGCTCGATGACTTTTTTCCCGCAGTGCTCGAGCAAAATCGCTATTCGGATTTGGATGGCCGAATGTTCTCCTTCCCCTACACCAAGGCCGTGCTTGTGATGTACTGCAACACCGACGTCCTCGCCGGCGCCGGCCTTAGCTCCCCACCCAAATCCTGGGATGAATTTCTAGATCAATGCCGGGCCGTCAAGACGAAGACGGGTAAATTTGCACTCTGCTTCGACGTCGATCCCTCGACCGTTAACGGAATGATATTCAGCATGGGCGGGGAGATCATCGAAGAAGGCCGCCTTCAGTATGACACCGCGGAAGCCGTGGCGGTGTTCAAGCTACTGGAAACGCTTTTCAAGGAGAAACTCGCGTATCAAAATCCGCCACGCACTTTCAACGATCAGACGGCCTTCGGAAGGGATGAAACCGCTTTCGCGTTTCGGCCAAGCTCATCACGCCCGTACTACGAGATCGCCAAGGAAGGCTTGGAGGGCTGGTTGATTGCCCCCCTTCCGCAGAGCGACCCTTCTCGCCCGAGCACCGTGCTCTACGGCGCCAACATCTCAATATTCAACACGACCCCCGAGCAAATGCGCACCGCCTGGGCCTTCGTCAAATACTTTACCTCGCCCGAGATAAACGTGAGGTGGGCCTTAAAGACTGGTTATCTTCCCTACCGCAAATCGGCGGTCGACGATCCCAGTCTTCAGGCGTTCTGGGACGAATGGCCATACAACAAGACTGCATTCGATTGTTTGCCCTATGCGAGGCCGGAGCCCAATATCGAGCAATGGCAAGAGGTGCGCAGGCTGATTGAAAACGCCACCATTTCAGTGATCACGGGTTTGAAAACCGCGGACGAAGCCGCTGCTACACTTCAGCAAGAAGTGGACGGCTTAATCGCGAGACGGCTTCGGGCTACGAAGCGGAACTAAATCGGCGCCGAAGCCTAGCGCTCGTGTTCCGCGGCAAATTCCTCGAGGGCCTCCTCGATCATCTCGTGGTGCTCTCGCTCGAGATCCCCCTGATCGCCTTTGCGCCGCTGCTTGTTCCGGCGGTCTTCCCCGGGATAGGACCCCGCAGGACTCCGGCGCTCCGAGCTGTGCCTTCTGTCGCGCCTGAGCGCGCCTTCGGAATCCTCGTAGTAACCACGCGGGATTTGACTAGACACGATTTTGCACTCCTAAGGGCAGGCCCATCATACCCAGACTGTAACTCCCTCCGCAGATGAGACCATCTCAAGGAATTATACGGTCCAACCCGAGATCTGTCAAAGAATTGCTTTACAAAAATGGCAGGTTTTTCACCCGAATCAGCTACAAATCAGGGCGAATTTCGGCACTTTCTCCCTCAAAAATTGCCTGGAGCCAGAACAGGATTTGACCCGTTGCATCCGGGTGCGCATCGAGGAGGTCCGTCCCGTGCGCCGAACCCGGATGCATCCGTAGCTCGGAGAAGCCGGGTGCCACCTCCTGCAACTTCGCACCCGACGCCGCGGAGTAAGTGTCCCCTTCAGTGGCTAAAATGAGGACGGGCCGCCTGCGAAAGTGCTCCATCACCGAGACGACCTCAATCCCTCGATAGGTCTCCCCCGGCGACAGCAAAACCACCGCTTGTATCTGCGGATCGTCCTTCGCAAAGCGAAGCGCCAGATTTGCGCCGAGGCTCGCGCCGACGATCGCAATGTTCTGCGGGTCAACCCCGGCATTCAATAACGTTTCCTTCGCTGCGGCGATGTCTGCGAGGGCCGCTACCCAATCTTTTTCATTGAACGAACGAAACGAAACCGTGACGCCGTTTCGCTGCCGGCTCTCTCCATGCCCGCGCATGTCATACGCGAGCGACGTGTATCCAGCCTGGCCGGCGAGCTCCATAAAATGCGCCCAACGGCCCCTGTCAGTGCCCAGCATATGGACGAGAATCAAGCCCGGAGGACGCTCGCCGGAAGCGCGGTGAATCTTTCCAACCAGTCTAAACCCATCCGCCGTCGAAAACTCGACCCTGTCCCCGGCGCGATTTTCATCGGAATCTCGTGGAGAGCAGCCCCCCACCGCAAGAACGGTGAGGGCAAAACAAAGAAAGGACGTGTAGAAGCAACACGACACCTCTACACGCCTTGAAGTCATTCAAGCCTCTCGGGCCGTGCTTCAGCCCGTGATACTCTGCAATTTCATGGCAAGCGTCATGTCCCCTTGAATCTTCAGCTTGCCCGTCATAAAGGCCATCTGGCCGTTGAGCTTACCGTTGACGATGTCCATCCAGTCCTGAGCTTCTACCGTGAGCGTGATGTTCGGGCTTTCAGCTTCGCCTTCAGTAACTTCGACGCCTCCTTCGCCAAATGTCGCGTACCATTTGCCGCCGCCGTCTCCCGTAACGTCCCACTGGTAAGTCGCGTCAATACCCTTGATTTTTTCCGGATCAATCGACTCCTGGAGCCCAGAGAAAAATTCCGAACACGTGTCTGCCATGATTCCTCCTTGTAAATAGTCTCCCGCGCTCTTGCGGCCTCGTGCCTGCCCCGGTTTGGAATTCTGCCATCCACGAAAAACCCGAACAGCGTCGGCGCACCCAGATAACTGCATGTGCCTCCAATGACTTTGAGGCGAAAACGATGATCATTATAGGCAATAGAACTTCACTCAGTCCAACACCCATTCTGTCGTCGTACACCCTACATTCAGAGCTACTTAGCCCATCCGCGCACCGTATCTGGTACTTGTTGACATGCGCGCAATTCCGCTTCGTAGCTTCAGCGCAGCTCCCTTTCGCTACTCTTCGAGTTCGTGATGTCCGCGCGCGTCCAAAGACAACCGCGTCGAGAAGCTCTTCGGTTCACTACACCGGTCGCTTCGAGATCGCGCCTTCGATGCTCGAAAAATCACTACACCCGAAAACAAGAAATCGACAGTAGCTAAAAAAATTCCTTGCGTTTTTTGCATTTTTCTGCTACACGAAGGAGTGGAGAGTTGAATATTCTTGAGCGCTCTGGTGATTTTCAGCGAGAATCTCGTTCTGTTGGACCGCGCTGGCTGCTGCGCGAACGCGCAGTGTTAGGATCACCGATCCGATGCAAGGTTTCAATCGGAACATGCATTGCAACGATCGGTACCGACGGATGCTTCGCCGAAGACATCAAAGACGACGGGGTAGTGCGCTTAAACAAGGTGGTGTGAACAGGGGTCCGGCGAAAATCGCGCGCGCGGTTTTCCTTCAACATCTGAATCATTCCACCACGATTACTCCCGGCCGCTTCTGCGCAACGCTCGATTTCGTCGCGAAGACCGCGATGCGATCAATGGCACAACCGAGAGTACAACGCAGCCCAATCGTTTTGCGGATGCGGTTCAATGAGATCGTCGAAGTCGATTAAGCGCTTCATTACATGGTGGCATGCTCGGCGTGAGGGAGATGCCTCAGCACGCGGGGTGTTTGAGGTTTCTGACGTGGAGACACGGCTTTATGCTGCGGGATTTCCCGCCGGGTTGATTATTAGACGGAGTAGCAACTAAGGAGAAACAGTATGGCCGCTAAGAAGAAAGCAGCAAAGAAGAAACCGGCGAAGAAGAAAGCTGCGAAGAAGGAAGCTGCGAAGAAGGAAGCTGCGAATATAAAACCAGCCGAGAGAAAAGCAGCTAAGAAGAAACCGGCGAAGAAAAAGGCCGCTACGAAGGAACCGGCGGAGAGCAAAGCTGCAAAGAAGAAACCGGCTAAGAGAAAAGCAGCTAAGAAGAAACGGTAGTTTACTCTTGGGTGCGCGAGGCCACGCGGCCGCGCGATCCTTATGGGTATAGTCCGCCCCGGCTCTTGCCGGAAGGAGAAACGTTTAGTTTCTTGCGTAGAGAGGGGCGGGCTACCCGTCGAAATTCCTGCAGCCTCGCCTTCCTGGCGGGCTGCTCGAGTTTTGGGGCCCTGAATTGTCCTGCGTGCGCCGGCACGCAGGATTTTTGATCTGGCTCACGTTTTCCCAAGGCGTGCGCGATTCGCTATCGTATTGGCGAGAGTATTTTAAGTTTGTATAGGTCCGTTCGCTGCTACTGCGCCGCCGGCCGGCGGTGTTACGCGGGCTCGCCAAAGCCTGCTATACCTGCGCCCGCGCGCCTGGCCGGCCTCGTACCGGAACGTCCGGCCTCGTACCGGAACGTCCGGCCTCGTATCGGAACGCGCAAAACGTACCATCTAAACTTAAAGCGCTCTTAACCATAACTCGGAACGCTCATCGACAAGCTCCTCATGCCAAATACCGTAGCGATTGATCCTATTCGGGCGGCCTTGCGCAAGGCCGTCAAGGAATCCGGCAGTCCTGGCGCAGTCCTGTACATCGGCGATCTCGAACGGGACTACCTTCAAATCGCGCACGGCGACCGCCAGCGCATCCCGTCGCGCAAGTCCGTACGCAACGACACGCTCTATGACCTGGCCTCATTGACCAAGGTCGTCGCCACCGCTACCGCCGTCATGATGCTCCGCGACGAAGGGGCATTCAGGCTCGATCAGTCCATCACCGACTTTGTCCCGATTCCGGCCTTTCGTGAGATGAGAATATTCGACCTGCTTACACATACAAGCGGCCTCGTGCCGGTGGAGCGCTACTTCGAGACGATGGATTCGCTTGATGAGATGCTTCAACGTTACGCCGAGGAAGGCATCGAGAATCCGCCGGGCGTCATGCACAGCTATTCCGACGTGGGATTCATGCTGCTCGGGCGGCTTGTGGAGATTGTCGCGCAGGATTCCCTCGACGCATTTTGCCGCAAGCGCATCTTTGAGCCGCTCGGGATGACCCGAACTGCGTTCAATCCCCCAGTCGAGTGGAGCGCGAACTGCGCCGCGACTGAAGATGACCCGTGGCGCGGGCGGATCGTCTTGGGTGAAGTTCACGATGAAAACACCTACGCCGTTGGCGGCGTGAGCGGACAGGCCGGCCTCTTCTCCACAACGGCCGATTTGGCCCGATTTTGCCGGGCCTTTCTTCGAGGCGATCTCCTTAAGAGGTCCACCGTCGATGAAATGACCCGTTTCGGCAGCGTCCCGCTCTATCCCTGGCAGGGCCTGGCTTGGCAAATCGACCCTTGGTCGAGCAAGAAAACCGGTTTTCTTCCCTCCCGCAACGCCTTCGGTCACGCCGGATGGACCGGCACATCACTTTGGATGGACCGTGCCACCGGCCTCTTCGTGATCCTGCTGAGCAACACGATCCATCCGTCCCGGGAAGTGAGGGACAACGAGACGCTTCGCAGGATTGTCCATACGGCCATCGGCGACACCTTCTACAGGACAGTCAACGCCCACTCCGGCCTGGACAGGCTCGTGCGCGAAAATTTCACCGTGCTCGAAGACAAACGCATCGCGCTGCTGACAAATCACGCCGCCGTCGATCAGTTGGGACGCCACATTTTTCAACTGCTCCCCTTCGCGCTCAACACGGAACTCCGTCTCGTGTATAGCCCGGAACATGGCATCCAGGGCCAGGCCGAGGCCGGCGAAACGGTCGAGGGCCAAAGGGGCCCGGTTTCCGTCATCAGCCTCTACGGGGATCGGAAGACGCCGTCGCAAGAAGAATTGAGCAGGGTCGATCTCTTCATCGTCGATCTTCAAGACATCGGTTCGCGCTACTACACCTATATGGCGACTATGCGCCAGTGCATGGCCGCATGCGCGAAGGCCAAGGTCCCCGTACTCGTCCTCGATAGGCCCAACCCCCTGGGAGGCCAAGTCCTCGAGGGGCCCATCGCAGTAGACACGTCGAGTCTCGTCTCGAACACGGCCATCCCCGTGCGACACGGAATGACCATGGGCGAACTCGCCACGTGGTACACGCAGACCGACCTCAAGAACCGGCACGTGGATCTCACTGTGAACCTGCTCGACAACTGGCAGCCCCGGCGTTTTTTTCACGAATGCAACCTCCCCTGGGTGCCGCCCTCCCCGAACATTCCCACGCCGGAGACCGCCCTGCTCTACGCGGGCATGTGCCTCTTCGAGGCGACCAACCTGAATGAGGGCCGCGGCACAGATACGCCTTTTGCCCTAATCGGGGCCCCCTGGCTGGATGCTTCCGGCGTGATCGGCGCCGTGAAGCGACAGGAAAGTGCCGGCTGCGAACTCCACGACGTCACCTACACGCCCCGCTCCATCCCAGGCAAGGCCTCGGACCCGCGCTACCGCGACCACCTGTGTCACGGCATCCGTATCGAAGTGACCGACTTCGATCGCTTTCGACCTTTTACACTCGCCGTGGCACTCCTGATCGTGATCCGCAAACGTCATCCCAGCCACTTCGCCTGGAGCGGCTCACCGGAAATCGACGTGCTCGCCGGAGGTCCCGACCTGCGCAGCCGGATAGAGCGCGGCCATTCCGCACGCCGGATCATCGCTCGCTACCGCGCGCAACTGAACGAGTTCGACGCGATCCGTCCCCGTCTTTACGACGAGAACGGAATCAGCACCGCCAACGAAGATGACAAGAATTAGGGAATAGGCTCATCGGCCCCATACATTACCGTGTAAAGCAGATCGCCCGATCCTGCGCGTCCCCCCGGCTCGTGGCTCAACACAGCCATGATGGTTTTCACATCGATATTGTTCGACGCGATCCATTCGTTCACGGCGTCGTCCAACTGCGCTGTCTTGTCCTCATAGCCCTTGAAGGTCTTGACAAAGATCATCGAAACGTCTCCTTCTTTTCCTAGAGCATTTTAAATAAAACTGTGTCCACTCTGACAGCGTCGCGGGTGCCACCGCCAAACTCGTTTGGCGGTGTTGTAGTAGCTGAGGTACACCAAGGCACCCCAAAACGAGTTTGGCGGTGGCACTCTGATAAGTCGAGCGATTGTAACGCGGACAGCCGAAGGCGCAGTAGCAGAAAATGGACACAGTATTGTTTAAGATGCCTTATCTTGTCGAATATACACTGGATTAGACACGTTCATTCGTCTCTTAATTCTAAAACATTTCCGACTGGTCCGCCGGAGATCGAGGCTCCACGGCCCACGCTTCCAACAGCCGCGCGCGGCTGAAGCGCCCTTCATCGCCAAGCAAACGCCGTGCGCCGGCCCGTTCCAGCCCCGTCATCACGCGGCTGTTTTTTCTGCGCGGATGCACGACCACACATTTGCCCTGATCGAGCGCGTGCCGAGCCGTGCGCACGCTGCCACCCGATTCGCCGGGCTCGATTACACATACCAGGCGCGACAGCGCCGCGATCGTCGCATTGCGCGTCAGCGCCCCGTGCGTCGACCACTGCGCATCCGGCGAAAACTCGCTCAGCAAAACCGCACGCCCTTCCTCGACAGCGTGCAAGAGCTCCTGCGGCCCCCGGTAGGTGAGTAACCCTTGGGGCAACACGACGACGGTCTTCCCGGCCGCCCTCAGCGAAGCCTCATGCGCCGTCGAATCGACACCCGCAGCCCCCCCGCTTATCACGGGAACGCCCATTTCCGAGAAGACACGCGCACATTG
>JASJYE010000459.1 GCA_030123645.1 Candidatus Hydrogenedentota bacterium
CACCCTCGTCTTGAACCACGCCGATGGCTCCAGCGACGAGATTCAGGTTAACCACACCTACAACAAAGGCCAAATCGAGTGGTTCAAGGCCGGCAGCGCGCTTAACCTCCTCAAGGCGCAAGCCAGCGCGTAGCCCAAAACGGGCTGCACCCCGTCTCCAGGCCTTCATGGCCCCCTTCGGCCCCGGTGTCTGCCCCCCCATCTTCTAAAGGCCTGAGTTTGAACCACTTACAGCTGAAATCGTGGAGGAAAGCCCGAAATAGTCCTTGACGAACTCTCTCCCAACCTCTACACTGATTCTATCAATTGGACATCAGCTTTGGAGGGCACTGCAATGGTGATGACAACAATTGTTCACGACCGGGCGGGGATCCACGTTAGCTATTACGAAACCGTCCATCATAAAGAGGGCATCATCGACCTCAACTTCGCGGATCCCGCCGACGAAGAACATGTCCAACCCGACGACACACTCGAAATTCTCGGTCTCGATGAAGATCTCAAGGTTCTGACTGAGCTCAAGGTCCTCCTTCACCACACGGACGGCACCAGCGAAGAGCTTCCCTGTATCGCCTGCTAACCAGGCTTTTACGGGAGGGGGGATTTTTTTAGGGGGCTAACGCGGCAGGCATGTCAGGGCGTCCTGGCGAGCGCCACGCCCGAAGCGCCGGGGGATCTTAACTAAACTACCCAGGCAATGCGTGGAGTACCAACATCCCCCTAAATCCCCCTTCAAAGGGGGACTTAAGCGACATTTTTTTTGAATCTAGAACTATCCCGCTTCGTGCGCGGCTTCGGAAAATTTAGTCTTTTCGCACCATTGGACGGCTAAGCCCTGGGTGTAAAGGCAAAAAAAGTAGAAATTCCCCTCCGTTTCCAGCTAGGATCTGCCGGGAGACAAAGGAGACCGACCTGTGAAAATACGCGCTTTCTTGATATTAATCGTTTTGAGTGTCGCCGTTCTCGCCTGCCAGCAACCCGCCGAGGACACCGAAGAGGCTGTTGTAGGTCCCGACTCGAGCCAGCTCGGTGTCGAAGCCGCGGAGGTCGAACAATCGCCGCATTATGAAAAGCAGATCCTCTCGACGGCGGAGCTGATGAAACAACTTATGGATCCCATCTATGAGGACCTGAAAGATGCGATCGAAGTCCCGCCGAAGGGCCGCAAGGCTTGGCGCGCTCTGTACATCGCCTCCTACAATCTGGCTGAGGTGAACAACCTGCTCTTCTCACGCGAACCCGAAGACGATGAAGATGAGGAGAAAAAGGCCTACCTCTACACGCAGGAATGGATTGATGAAAGCCTCGAGGCGGTGGACCTGCTGGTCAAGCTCGCCGAATCCGTTCGCGCACAGTCCGAGTACGACGTCATGAAGGCGAACTACATGGCGGTCTTGAATAACTGCAATCAGTGCCATCGCGTTTTCGAACTCGAAAAGGGCGAGATTGACGAAATCCTAGCTCCCGACTCGTGGGGCCTGGAAGTCGAGGAAGACCCGGAAGTTTTTCACTTCCTATAGCTGTATGTGGAGTCCATTTTCGTGGAAGGCCGGCTAGGCATTTTTTTATCTGCGCGGCGCTCCGGTGTGCCTTTCGCGGACCGGATGGCGATGATCCGTGACGCAGGCTTCGGCTGGACCTGCCTGTGGTGGGAAGAAGAACGGCCAGAAGCCCGGCGTATGCGCCATCTCGCGCCGGACCTTGTCCGCAAACATGGCCTGAATCTCGACAACATCCACGTACCCTACCGTTGGTGCAATGATCTCTGGAATCCAAAGGACGGCAGGCGCCGCGCCGCCGTCGCGCGTCACATCGGCTGGGTCGATGACTGCCGGCGCCACGACATCCCGATACTGGTCATGCACGTCACGATGGGCAAGCGCCTGCCGCCACCCAACGCCCTCGGCCTCGACAGCCTTCGGCGGATCGTGGATGCCGCCGAGACCGCCGGCGTCACCGTGGCCATCGAGAATACGCGCTCGGCCAGGCACATCGAGGCCCTGTTTCACGCCATTCCCTCATCGCGCCTGGGCTTGTGCTTTGATACTTCACATGATTTACTTTACGGGCTCCCTCCCCTGCAGATTCTTAAGGACTGGGGGCACCGTCTCGCCGCCACCCACTTCTCCGATACCAATGGAAAGCGCGACTATCATTGGCTTCCCGGAGCGGGGATTGTCGATTTTGAGGCCATCGCCGCGCATTGGCCGGAATCGTATACCGGCTGCTACATGCTCGAGGTGGCCCCAACCCCGCGAGAGGAATCCTTGGCCGATTTTCTTTCCAAGGCGCACGAATCCGCGATTACC
>JASJYE010000460.1 GCA_030123645.1 Candidatus Hydrogenedentota bacterium
GGCGCGGGCGGGACCTTCTATTGCCCGAACTGCATGCGCGATTGCGCCCTGGTGAAGGCGCTCAGGAAGCAGGGGCACGAAGTCACCATGGTCCCCATGTACCTGCCCCTCCTCATCGATTCCGATGGGATTGCTGGCGACGTGCCAGTCTTCTTCGGTGGGGTCAACGTGTATCTGCAACAACAGTTCAAGCTCTTCCGGAAGACGCCGCGGTGGCTGGACAAGCTCTTTGACTCCCCGTGGATGTTGCGGCAGGTGGCCGCGCGCGAAGGATCGACGGAGGCGGCAGGCTTGGGTCCCATGACGCTGTCTATGCTCAAGGGAGCGGACGGCAACCAGAAGAAGGAACTTGATCGGCTGATACACTGGTTGAAGGAGCACGAAAAACCGGACGTCGTCCACATCTCTAATTCGCTTTTGCTTGGCTTGGCGCCGGAACTCAAGCGGGCGCTGAATGTGCCGGTGGTTTGCACCCTACAGGACGAGGAATCGTGGCTGGACCACATCGATGAGCCTTACGGCCGAATGTGTTGGGAGGCGATGTCGGACCATGCCGAAGACGTAGACGGGTTTATTGCGGTGAGCAAATGGTACGCCGAAGAGATGCGCGAGCGTATGAGCATCGATCGCGACAAGATGCGTGTTGTGCCGCTTGGAATCGAGCTGGATACACGGGATCCAATTTCACTATCATTCGATCCGCCTGTACTCGGCTACTTGTCAAAGATGACGGAGTCTCTCGGTTTGGGTCTGCTCACGGACGCCTTTATTACGCTGAAAAAGAACCCGCGCCTGCACGATCTCAAGCTCCGTGCGACCGGCGGCCAGCTTGGCTCCGACGTGGGCTACGTCCGAGGCCTCAAAAATGAGCTCGCAAAGCACGGCATCGAGCAGGACGCGGAGTTTCTCAAGGGTTTTGACGCGGCGCATCGCAACGATTTTCTCCGGTCTCTGTCCGTACTTTCGGTGCCCGCGCCGCAGGGCGACTCCTTCGGCATGTTTATCACCGAGGCCTTGGCGGAAGGGGTCCCGGTTGTCCAACCGAGAGTCGCCGCTTTCCCGGAAGTGGTCGAGGCGACCGGCGGGGGCGTCCTCTATGACGCCGGCGATCCTGGGGCGCTGGCCTCAGCGCTCGAATCGCTGCTCCTCGATCCGGTGCGCGCACGCGAACTCGGGCGGCGCGGCCATGACGCCGTTCTTGAGCGCTTTGGAATTGATAGGATGGCGGAGGACTTCATTGCCGTGTATGCGGACCTCGTATGAGTAAAAAGTGGAAGCTGCCGGCCCCGATCGTCGTGGTCGCGATCATCGCCCTGTGCTGGGTGGGCTTCTTGCTTTGGCCTTCGATTACGCGTCAGGACGCCGCGGACGATACGCCCTCTCAACAAGCGCTCTTCGCCGGGGAGGCGGACCCGTCCCCTGGGTCCGAAGCAGCCGAGGGGCCTGGCGCTCCCGACGCGCCCGTTCCAGCCGTAGCCAACGTCGAGGTCGAGTACGCCGACGCCGCTTGGTCCACCTACCACGGAGGCCCCGCGCTGACGGGGGCCGTGAAGGCGGTGCTTCCCGAGGCGCCCGTCGTGCTCTGGCGTTTCCAGGCCGACGCGCCCGTGTACCACACGCCCGTTTCCTGCGGCGAACGCATCTATTTCAGTACGGCCAAGGGCGGGGTCTTCGCGCTTGACCTCGAGGGAAACGAGATTTGGTCGAAACATCCCGTGCGCGGGACCAAGAAGGACGGCACTCCGCGAATGGAGCGCTTCGACGCTCCCACGGCGTGTTTTGACGGCACCGTGCTTATTGGCGCCATGAGCGGTACGCTCTATGCCTTCGACGGGGCGACGGGCGATGAAAAATGGAGATACGACGTCGGCGGCCCGATTCTCGGCACGGTGAACATCCACCGTTCCGCCGAAGCGGGCGTCGCCAATCGCGTCTACGTGATTGGGCAAAACGACGGGACGCTCCACGGCATCGAGTTGGAAAGCGGGACGCGAACCTGGAAGGCGGAGGCCATCGACCGGTGCGACGGCTCACCATCCATCGGGGGAGACGCCATCATCTTCGGCAGTTGCGCTGCGGCGCTCCACGTTTTTTCCGCGCAAGACGGCAAGCTGACAAAAAACATCCCAATCGACGACGACTCGCAGATTACCGGTGGTGTCGCGATCGTCGGCGATTCGGTGTTTCCCGGGAGCCGCAGCGGCTATTTGATTCATGCGAATTTCAAGACGGGAGAGGTCGTTTGGATCAATAAAGACAGCGAGGACGAAGTCTTCTCCACGCCCGCCGTCAGCGGCGAGTGGGTCGT
>JASJYE010000461.1 GCA_030123645.1 Candidatus Hydrogenedentota bacterium
AAGGCTGGCTCATGATGGAAACCACTTGCTTAACGAGCCACGAATCCATCCTATCTCATCGTGTCAGCCACTGAAACTTTTGTGGCCGGCGCTGGGCCTTGGGATCGATCATTATGTTTACGAGGGTCGGCCCCGGTTCGGCGAGCGCGCTCTTGAGCGCCGGACCCAGTTCCGATGGCGTCGTGACGTAGTATCCCTTGCCGCCGAAGGCCTCGATGACGCGTTCGTAGCGCGCGTTCACGGTGTAGACGCCAACGGGTATGTCCCGGGCGGGATCGAGTTTGCTAATCCCGCCGCCAATCCCGTTGTTGTTGATTATGATAAACGTGATGGGCAGTTGATAGCGGCAAGCGACTTCGACTTCCAAACCGCTGAATCCAAACGCGGCATCGCCCTCGACGGCGACGACTTTCCGATCCGGGTGAACCAACGCTGCCGCGAGCGCGAAACCCATCCCCACGCCCATCGTCCCGAAGGACCCCGCGTCCAACCTCGATCGCGGCTCGAAGTTCGGCAACACCGTCCGGCCAATATCCATCGTGTTGGCGCCTTCGCTCACGATCATCGCATCGCGCGGAATTTGATCGCGAATCTCCCGAAGGACGTAGTAATAGCCCATAGGCGTCGAGTCGTCGTCCATCATGGCTTCTGTCGACGCTACATTCTCTTTGCACTTCGCCGCCAACGCCGCGCGCCAGTCGTTTTCCGCTGGAAAGGCCCACGGGGACGACTTCAGTTCCGCGTTCAATTGCCCAACGATGCTCTTTGCATCGCCAACCATCGCGACTTCCGCAGGCACGTTCGTGCTTATTTCCTCCGGCTCGATATCAATCTGCAAGATTCGCACGTCCTTATCGAAGCGTGGCGGCTTGCCGAAATGTAGAATCCAGTTCAGCCGCGCGCCGATGAGCAATATGACATCGGCCTCGCCTATGGCGAGGGAGCGCGCCGGCGCGATGGACAGTTCATGGTCGTCGGGCACGACGCCCTTCCCCATAGGAGTCGGTAGAAACGGCAGTTGCGTTTGCTCCAGAAACGATCGCACCTCATCCTCCGCGCGCGCATAGGCGGCCCCTTTACCCACAACAACCAGAGGGCGTTTCGCGGATTTCAAGGCTTTGAGCGCAGCGCGAATGGCATCGGGGTCGGCCAGCGACTTCGGCGCATCGGCGCACCGGGCCGGGCTCTCAACTTCCGCTTCGGCCATCGAGCCAAAGATGATATCGCCCGGCAGATCCAGGTATACGGCTCCCGGCCGTCCGTAGATGCTGGTGCGAACCGCTTGCTCAATATAGTACGGAAGCCGCTCGATGCTGTCGGGGCGTGCCGCATACTTCACAAAGGGACGCGCGGCTTCCACTTGCGGCGTTTCTTGAAAGGCGCCCATACCGTTCTGAAAACTGTCATTCGCGCCGCCCAGAAGAATCATCGGCCAGCCATTTGACCACGCGTTCGCGAGTCCTGCAATAGCGTGAATCATTCCCGGACCCGACACGGCCAGACACGCGCCGGGACGGCCGGTCATATATCCCACGGCGCCGGCCGCGTAACTCGCGGCTTGCTCGTTCCGGCACCCGATATAGCGAATGCCTTCCCGTTGCGCCGAGGCCGCGATATCCATCACGGGAATCCCCACGATGCCGAACATATACTCGACGCCCTGTTCCTTTAAACATCGAGCGATTATGTTCGCGCCGCTGATTTTGGTTTGAGGGGCCTCTTTCTCTGAGTCGACGGGAGCGTCCTTTACTTGTGCCATGATCGGTCTTCCTTTTGGTTTTAGCAGACGACGGTTAGCTCATGAGAGCTCGACCACGAATTCGATGTGCGGAAACGTATCCGCGGTTATCCCACCATGATTTTAAGAATAGTATCGACTGAGTTAATCATACACTAAGCGTCAGCTCAAGGAAGAATAACGAAGAACTCATGACTCGGCAGCAAAATGGCGATGCTCTACCCTCGATTAGATAGGATCGCGCCCGGTCGAGTCGCGTGACGACTCGATTTGACCGCTCCCCTGAAACTGCTCCACTAGGCGGCAGAGAGAATCGGGGTAGGAGCTCCTTGGTTTTAGGTGAGGGCCCTGGCGCATTCACTGGGGGGCATGCCCCGCAAATCCCGGGTCGGGGGGGCGTCGATAGCACTGCGCTGCGAAAACACACGCGGCTGCAGGTAATCGATCGGAAGAGGGGTGGGTAAAATCGTACCAGGCGTGTCGTCCCAAGACCGCGCGTCCCGCAGGGCTCTCTTTCGCACGGCTTATCCAATTTCCCGACACTTCTAGCACTACAACGCTACGTCTGGC
>JASJYE010000462.1 GCA_030123645.1 Candidatus Hydrogenedentota bacterium
GCGAATCTCCACCGCCTCGCGGATGGCGTCGAGCGCCCCTTGCGGATCGCCGCTGTCGCTCAAGCGGTTGGACAGGTTGTTCAGGCTCATCGCCAGATCGGGCTCGTAGCGCGCCGGGCTCGCCGCCGCCAGACGGCGGCGAATCTCCACCGCCTCGCGGATGGCCTTGAGTGCCTCTTGCGGATCGCCGATGGCGCCTAAGTCAACCGACAGGCTGGTCAGGCTCATCGCCAAATCTGGCTCGTAGGACGCAGGATTCGATTTCGCTAACCGGCGAATGGCCTTGACCGATTCTCTTGAGGCGTTGAGCGCCTCTAAAACATTTCCAAGCATTCCAGCATGGTTGGAAAGATTATTCAATAAGTCCGACTGCCTACGTAGGTCGGGCGCGGTTTCGAGGAGGGTTCGCCATACAGTGACGGCGGCAGGGAGAAGTCCGCCTTCGAGTTCCGGGTCCCGAATTGCGGGCTCGATCGTTTCGCAGCGTTCCGGTTTTCCCGCGACGGCATCGCGAAGCCATGCGCTCAAAGTGCTGTCGGTGGCTCCTTGTGCGATGTCTTCCAATGTCCGCTCGCGGAGACCCAATATCACCTCCGCGTCGTAGCTCAGCCGACCAAGCGTCTCGAGACGCCTCGGAACGTCGTCCTCAATCACGGCCCAGAGCCAGTCCGGGGCCGCCGCCGCGTTGCGCCGAAATACCTCAACGACCAAACATGCAGCGAGAATGTCAGGCTCCGGAGTGACGACCCCGTCGTCGGTCAGCCAACTGGTTGGGCCAATTTTCGCAACGATTTCCGACCACGTTGGAAAATCAATGTTGAGGCCGCTTGTATTTGCGAGACGATCAATCGTCGCACGGTCCATCCCGCCACGAATTGCCGCGAATGCAAGAAGCTGCGAAAGCGCTTCCGTGCCCAGCCCAACGCCATCGGACGTATTGCGCAGGCGAGCGATCTCGCGCTCGACCAGCGCGGTCACGACCTCGCGCCCTTTGTAGTCGACGATTGGCCTGTCCGGATGAAGCGCGCAGTAAATAGCCGTCGCAAGAATGAACAACGCCCGATCGTTTTCGGGCGCGTGATCAAGCCATGCCTCGAATACCTCTATCGATACGGGCGGCGGAACCGTATCTTCGGCCTCCGCCGCTCGCTCGAGCGCTGAGTGGAACAGGTTGTAAGCAGCTTTGCCCTTCAATGGTCCCACGATGACCGGAGCCCAGTCGATCGATGGGTCGGCCTTCGTATCCAAGGCGAGTTGCCGCCAGGCATCGGCTTCGCGCCGGCTCAGGAAAAGCACTCTCATACGGCTGCATTTGTCTTGTTCGAGCCGCGCCAAGCCGGTGAAAAGAGACTTCAGACCACCAGGGTGTTCTTCGGGATAATCGACGATGAGAAGAGTCCCCGCCCTGGCGGCCAAATAGGCGTTTGGATCGCGCAAATTCGGAAATCCCGCAGCCCAGCCTTCCGCCCGCAATTCCATTGCCAGTTCGCCGGCCAACCTCGTCTTTCCGGCGCCGCCTTCGCCAACGATGAACTTTGCCGAAATCGACGACCCCGAGTTTGCCCATTGCTTGAGCGTTTCCATCTCCGACTCACGTCCGGCGAACTCCGAAATGGCGGTACGCCACTGCAACAGGGAAAAAACGTCCGCATTGGGTTGCAACTCGCGCCAGGGCACCGGCAGTTCCGTTGGCGCCGCGCTTCCGCCGGGAGACGGGTCTCCGGATGCCCCCTTCCCCGTGGAAACAAGGCCCGCCACATCAAAATCAACTTTGATGGGAAGTAGTTCGACTTTGTCGATCTTTATGAAATTGAACACGCTTTGATCCCTAGACGCCAGCACGACTGCCCGTAATAGTCTACCAGCAAGCGGGGTGTGGGGCGAAGCCCCGCGAAAGAAGGAACACGAGGCGAAGCCTCGATTATGCGCACCCCCCTACTTGGGGAATTCCAGCCCCATTTCGCGATAGCGGCTGGGGTCGTCGGTCCAGTCCATGTTACGCCGCCGCCTCAGGCGCCATCGGCGGCGGCCATGACGCCGGTCCATGCCTCCCTATGGAGGTGGGAGTAGATTGCCTTGCGGAGATTTTTCATGACAACGTTCCCAGAAATGCGCTTTGCCCTCGATCATAGTCAGTCGGACTATCGATCGCAGAGGCGATCTTAAGCGATCGTCGGCAGAGTGGGGGATTGTCTAATTCAGAGGCATGAGACGACGTCGGTTTTTGCGAAGTCATCGCCCTTGAACAGGAGCGGTTCTCCCGACGTCCGGCTCAAGGCGTAGCTGAAGCAGTCGCCGAAGTTCA
>JASJYE010000463.1 GCA_030123645.1 Candidatus Hydrogenedentota bacterium
ATCTCCAGGGCCACCGGCCCACGGCGCGGCAGCGAGACGACCGTGAAGCGTCCTTTATCGTCCGTGCGCGGCTCTTCGATGCCGAAGCGCGCAAGTTTCGCAAAAGGAATACCAACTCTGCTTTCTCCAAGAAACACTGCGCGGGTGATGCGCGCCCCGCCGATGGGCGAGCCCCCAGGGCCGAGCACGGTGCCCGACAGGGTCCCTGCCGTCCGAAGTGTCAGATTGGCATCCTCGAGCGTGTCCGCGATCGTGACGCGTACGCTCCGGCCGCCGAAGCCGTATCCCTGGGCCCGAGCGAAGACCCCCGTCAGCCCGGGTAACACGTTCTCGAAGCGGTACGATCCGTCCGGCGCCGACTGCGTGACCTGCAAGGCCCCTCCGAGGCCCTGTTCCAGAAAGACCTGCGCCCCCGCTACCGGCCGGCCGCGTTCGTCGGCGACACGCCCGGCCACCGTAGAGAGGTCGGCCGCGGCAAGGGCCGCTGTGAGCAGCAGAGCCGCCACATTCACGATTCGGATACTCCTCCGGGGCATGCAGACGCCTCACAACGCGCGATACTGCGCCGAGGAATTCAGGAAGGCCGTTACGGTGAATTGCATGCGGTCAGATGGCGCGCGATTGAACTGCCTCTATAATAGCAGGAACTTCCGGCCGCGTCCTAACCGTTTTCGATAAAGTTCGCGACGGCGAGTTCGAGCGTCCGGTATGAGTAGCGAAAGGAGCGCCGCAGGGCGACTTCGGGATCTTCCCCGTTGGCCAGCGCCGCGAGCAAGGTCGCAAAACGCCGCGTGCCGCGCTGCCTCAGAAAACTGACGGTCGCATGCGACTGCTTGTACGCGACGGTCAGCGCGGCCAACTCCCGCTGACCGAGTTGCGATTCGCTGAGCTCGCTGAGATGAAAAAGCGAGTCCTGTTTTCGGGCGCGCTGAAGGAGCCTAATCTCGCTATCGGTGAGGTCTCTCGAGAACGTTTCCGCAAGGCCCTCGTTAAGCCACCATGGCACTTTATTCTTCGCAAGGTGATGGACGACGACATGCACGTATTCGTGATACAGCCTGCGCCGCAATTCCTCCGCCGGGAGGCGGACCCCCTTCCCGTCGATGACCGGGCATCGGATTTTCGTGCCGTCGAATACCGCCCCAACATGTTCGTCGAGTTGGGTCGATTCAAGAAAACCCTCTATTGTGTACAGCGAGACCTGGATTGGCGCTGGAGGATACGCGCGTCCAAGCGTGCGGCCGATTTCCCGGTACGCACTTTCCAGATGGTCCAGCACTTCGCGCACCAGCGCGCCTTCCGCCTCTCGATTGTAGCTGACGTTAAAGTGACGCGAACTTCGGCCCGCGAAATCGGCCTCGACACGCTCTTCCCGCCGCGCAGTCTCTATGCGTTCGGCCAGTCCGTCCCGTCCCGGGTCGGACTCCCTGACCCAGTCCCATTGCTCGATCGCCGAGCTCGCGTCGTTGTCTTTGTAATAGGCCTCGCCAAGGAGGAAATGGGCGTCAACGTCGCCCGGCGCGAGCTCGATGGCCTCCTCGAGGCGGAAGATCGCGTAATCAACAAAGCCCTCATGCAGATAGTAAGCGCCCAGTTGAACCAGCGGCCTCGGGTTCTCCGGATCGAACTGGATGACGTCCTCGAGCTGCGTGAGCGCGGTGACGTAATCGCCCGCCTTCGCGAGCTCGCCTGCGTAGGCCTGAAACGCGTTCGACAGATTGGTCCGGATAACCTTGTTGTCCGGCTCGAGTTGAAGCGCCTGAGAAAACGCGTCAATCGCAGTATTCCATTCACGCGCCGCGTAGAGCTCCGCCCCGTTGGCGTTATGCACCGCCGCACTCTGCGCGTAAACGGCAGCGGGAGCCAGCAACGAAAGCACCAGGCAGACGGGAAGGAATATTGTTTGAACAGGTCTCATTGGGACTTATGTTCCGTCAGTTCTTCGGAAGCAGTGCGACCACTTCGATCTCGACCTGCATGTCGCCAGGAAGCCTCGCCGCCTCGACACAAGTCCTCGCCGGCGGGTCCTCGGGGAAGTATTCTTTGTAAACCTTGTTAAAGGCCGAGAAGTTGTCCATGTCGTTGAGAAAAACGAGCACCTTCACTACGTCTTTCAACGTCGCCCCGGCTTCGTCCAAGACCGCCTGAATATTGGAGAAGGTCAGCCGCGTCTCCTCCTCGATCGTCCCGTGCACAATCCCGCTCCCGTCGGGTGCGAGGGCCCCCTGACCCGACAAGAAAAGAAAACCGCCCGCAACGACAGCGTGCGAGTAGGGTCCGAGCGCGGGTGGGGCGCCCCCTGCG
>JASJYE010000100.1 GCA_030123645.1 Candidatus Hydrogenedentota bacterium
TGGTCGGGACGCCGTCTAAGCGGAAAAGCCCGCAGGACTTTCTCGACTCCTTCGACGTCTCCAGCGTCTCCACTTCGGCCGGTTGTTACCTCATGCGGGACGAGAAGGATCGCGTGATCTACATCGGGAAAGCGAAAAATCTGCGGAATCGCGTGCGGACATACATTAATGCTCAGGACAGCCGCTACAGTGTGAAATTTCTGATGCGGCGGGTCGCTCATATCGATTTTTTCCTCACTACGAACGACAAAGAGGCGGTACTGCTTGAAAACAGCCTGATCAAGCAGTTCAAGCCGCGCTACAACGTCCAGCTCAAGGACGATAAGACCTATGTGAGCTTGCGGGTCAATATGAAGGAGGATTTCCCGCAGCTTACCGTGGTTCGCAAGCACAGAAATGACGGGGCGTCTTATTTCGGCCCCTACGCGAGTGCCCACGGCGTCCGCGACACGCTGCGCCAGATTCACCGGATGTTCCCGCTGCGGACCTGCTCAGATCATGTGATGAACAACCGCACCCGGCCGTGCATTTATTACCAAATGAAGCAGTGCGCCGCGCCGTGTGTCGGCCGTGTCACGCCTGAGGCGTACGGCGAAATCGTCGGCCAGGTGGTGATGGTGCTGAGCGGCCGCAGCAAGGAGTTGGAAAAACTCTTGAACGAGCGGATCCGTGAGAAGGCGGCCGTGCTGAAATTTGAAGAAGCGGCCGAGCTTCGGGATCGCCTTCGGAGTCTCCAGCAAATGCTGGAACGGCAGCGGACGGTGGAGGTGCCGGGTGTCGAAGACCGCGACGTGGTGGGGTATCACATGCAAGGCCGATACGTTGAGATTCAGGTTATCTTCTACCGTGGCGGCAAGATGCTGGGCGGCCGCTCGTTTTCGTTCAAACAGCGTGAGATGCCGATCGAAGAGATTCTTGGTTCCTTCTTGCTGCAGTTTTATTCTGAGGCGCCGGTTATCCCGGCGGAGATTCTCGTGCCGGAGCCCATCGAGGAGGCGGACACGCTCGAAGAGATCCTGAGCGAGAAGCGCGGGGCATGCAAAGTGGCGATCCTGCGGCCGCAGCGGGGCGAGAAACGGGCCTTGGTGGACCTGGCCGCGCGCAACGCGAAGAACAGCTTCAGAGAAAAACAGCTCGCAGAGAAGGCGCAGGTGGACCTTCTTGAGAATGTGAAGGAGAAACTTAAACTTCGGGCGGTCCCGAATCGCATCGAATGTTTCGACATTTCCACGCACCAAGGCGAGAAAACTGTCGGTTCGATGGTCGTTTTCGAAGGGGGCGTGGCGAACAAGGACCGGTACCGGCGATTTAGCATCAAGCAGGTGGAGGGGCAGGATGACTTTGCGAGCATGCGCGAGGTGCTGATGCGGCGTTATAAACGCGCGATTGAGGAAAGCGACCTGCCCGACCTTGTCCTCATCGACGGTGGCAAGGGGCAGCTGAACGTGGCCTTGGCGGCGCTGGGGGATCTTGGGATCGAGGATCTCGAGGCGGTGAGTATCGCAAAATCGCGGCTGGAGGAGCGCGGGGGCCGTTCGCCCGAGCGATTTTTCCTGCCGGGACGGTCAAATCCTGTGATCTTGGCCCAGAACGCGCCCGTGGTGCATTTGATGGCAAGAATACGGGATGAGGCGCACCGTTTCGCCATTTCCTACCACCGTTCCCGCCGGGTGAAGGGCACAATCCGGTCGACGCTGACGGATATTTCGGGGATCGGTCCGAAACTAGCAAAGAAACTCTTGAATCGCCTCGGGTCAATTGCGAAAATACGCGAGTTGTCCGCATCTGAAATTGCGGACGTCCCCGGCATTAATAACCGCCTGGCACGGGCCATCGAGCAGCACCTCGCGAGTGCGCCCGGCGCCAAGGCATCTGGAGGCCGCCGATGACCACCGTCCTACTGTACCTCTTTGCCGCTATTGTCGCTGTAGCCGCTGTCAAGGCGATCTATTGGCTGGCGATCACACGTCTGCTATCCGGAGAACCCCTCGCAGACGAGGTGCATACGGTCACGACCAAAGACGGCTGGAAAATCAAGCTGTTTCGATACCGGCGGCGTGAGGGCGCAGGCGGGGAGCCTGTGTTCATCTGTCATGGCTTCGCGGCAAACCATTGGAACCTCGCGCTGCCTGCGCGCGATGGATTGGTCGACACGCTCGCCGATCGCGGTTGCGACTGCTGGGTTGTGGATCTGCGAGGAAATCGTACGAGCGTACCGCCCGCCGGACTAAGCCGGCATGACGCAACCTTCGATGACTATGTACTGGGTGATATTCCTGCGGCGCTGGCGTTTATCCGCGAGCAGACAGGCCAGGACAAAGTGCATTGGGTAGGGCACTCTATGGGCGGCCTGCTGCTGTATGCCTATGAGGCGGCCCACGGCTCGGATGAATTGGCGAGCGGGACGACTTTAGGCGCACCTCCTGGATTCAAAGGCGTAGCCGTTTCACGGCAGAGGCGTCTCCTTTCTTTTGTCCGGCGTTACCCCGCGATCGCCGAATTGTATTTGAGAGGACTGGCGCCGTTGGCGCCGATTTTCAAGCCGCGAATGACGCTGCTGCCTATCAACTGGGACAACATGCAGAAGGATGTCGGCCCTCGGGCGTTTTTCAATCTCATAGAGTTGCCGCCGCCGAGCGTGGCCGAAACGTTTATCGACGCCGGAGTCTTTCAATTCTTGGGCGTCAAAGACAACAGCGTCGACATCCTAGCGAAGCTGGATGGATTGCGGACCCCGCTGCTCGTGATTCACGGCGTGCTGGATCCGGTGGCGACGGTCGAGAACGTTCGTACATTTTTCGATCAGCTGCCGTCGACGGACAAGCGCCGGCTAGAGCTGTCTCGTGCAAACGGACATAGCGCGGACTATGGCCACATCGACCTGGCATTTGCGGCCAATGGGCGGGAGGAGGTGTACGAGCCGATTGCGGAATGGATTGAGGCCCATAGGGTTATGGCTGAAACCCAAACACAGCAAAAGCGCGCCGCACAGCCGGAAACGCCTATTCCCGCGCGGCCGAGGCCGGAAAGCGCGGATACGGAGGTGAGGACGCCGCTCGCGGCGCGAGCCGGAAAAGTGGGGATGAGCGGCACCGCGCTTAAGAGCGCAGCGGAAGCTATGAAGGGCCTTCAAGAGGATCCGACAGATGCATCCTCGCAGGAAGGGGAAAAGGAGGCGAAAGTGCACCGGCTAGATGCCAATCCTGGACACCCTTCGCAGAGGAAGGCCCCCGCGAGTAAGCGAAAGGCCGTGAACAAGAAGGCGGCGGCGAAAAAGGCCTCCGTAAAAAAACCATCCGCCAAGAAGCGCGGTCAAAAGAAGGCCGTGGCGAAAAAGGCGAAGAAGACACCGGCCAAAGAGAAAGCTGCAACGAAGAAGTCCGCCGTGAAGAAGAATGCGGCGAAGAAGAAAGCAGCCACGAAAAAGATCGCAAAGAAGAAGGCCGTGAAGGAAAAGGCGCCTTCAGGAACGAAGCGCAACAATTAACGCGGGCAGCCGGAACGACCGGTTTCGTATAAGGACGGGGAGTATGTCATTCGCGTTGGCGGTTCTTGGGTGGACTCTCTTTGGTCTCGCAATATTGGCTGCGTTGTTGCTGGATCTATTGGGGCTCTTCGGAAATTGGATCATTTTGGGCGCGGTCGGTGCGGCCGCGGCGATTTCCGGCTTTGAACACTTCGGGGGATACACGCTGGTTATCCTCCTCGTCCTCGCGATTCTTGGCGAAGTGCTGGAGGCCGTGGCGGCGGGCGTGGGCGCGGCCAAGTACGGGGGCGGCAAGGGGGCGGTCGGCGCGGCACTCGTGGGAACGCTGGTGGGAGCCGTCTTGGGCACGTCGCTGTTTCCTATTCTCGGCACAATCATCGGCGCCTGTGCCGGAGCGTTTTTCTTCGCGACGCTATACGAATTCCTAGTTTCAAACCGGGCTCTGGACTCGGCAACGAGAATCGGATTTGGAGCCGCGCTGGGTAAGATAGGCGGCTTATTCGCAAAGACTTTCGTGGGCTTTGCGATGCTGCTGGTCGCCTTCCTTAATCTCTGATGGAAGCCCCCTTGCGTGGAGCCTATGCCCATTTCCGCAGCCGCGGCAAGCTTGCATTGGCATAGGAGGTTGATGCAGGCTGGAGCCGGAACCACCGGTCTGGTAGGGACGGACAGGGGCCCTGAGAGACGGCGTATAGCCGAAATGGAAAGTTGAAAGAGCGCGATGGCCGATTGCCACGATCAAATGAGGGCTGCGAGGCCCTGCGGCGCTAGGGTCAGATCGTGCCCCGAGACGGGTCAGGCCCATGTCTGAGCGCTCCGAAAGACCCGTCAGCCTCTTCATTCAGCCCGATGTGCGCCGTAGACGCCTCACGGTTTCCGTTGAAACCCCGGACGATTCCGATGTGCGCATCACGATCGACGGGGGCCCGCAGGTAACCGCCTCGAGCGCACGCGAAATCCGATTGGATTTCCCCGATTGTGAACTTTGGAGTCCCGCTCAACCCATTCTGTATACGCTACGCTGCGAACCGCAGGCCGCCGGAAGGGGCTGGGAGACGGTGGACTGCCGATTTGGGATGCGGGAGTTTAGCGTCAAGGATTACCGATTCTCTCTAAACCAACGCCAGATCTATCTGCAGGGCGTCACCCTTTCGGGGCGCGGTGAGACGGGCGGCGAGAGTGGATTAGCTATAACTCCCGACCTGGCGGCTATAAAAGATATTGGCTTCAATGCCGTGCGACTTTCCGGGGATGCGGATCTTGAATCCTTCCTGGAGACCGCGGACGAACTTGGGCTTCTTGTTTGTCTGGCTCTAAATTGCGAGGAAAAGGAGCCGGATGTCTGTGGCCGGTTTGCGAAGTATCGAAATCATCCGAGCCTGGTGGCGTGGGTAGTGGAAGATGGCCCGCCGGAGTTGTGGAAGCAGTTGCGCGTGATGGACCCCTCTCGATTGATTTTCGTAGATACGGAATACGCTCTAGAAAGCGGCCCACCCCCGTTCTTTGTCAGACCCTACCGCAGCGTACCCGAAGCTTTCGATAACGGGCGCCTGGCCTTCGCATGCCCACCGGAAAGGCTCGTCGAGCGCTACCTAGCGTATATGGGCGAGCCGGAAGAGCTTTCGGTAGTCACGGAGCTGGGAAGTGAAATCGGTGGCGATGAGCAGTCTACGGAGGATTCGTCAGGACCTCCGCGGGAGCATCCCGAGCGAAGGCCAACCGTCTCCGGGGATGTCGCGCATGACTTTCTCGAACTGCGGGCTTCATCCGAGATGTCGCAGGTCGATGCGCTAAGGTCGAACGCGAACGTTGCCGGGTATTTTTTGGACGGTAGATTTCTTTTGTCAGATGGCCGGCCCGGCCCGGACAACGGGCCCGGCCAGCGCTTCTCAGGGCTGACGGGTCCACAGGCGCCTGTCCGCCCGGTGCTTTGGGTGCCGAAGCGAAATCTGACTCCTCGCGAGGAGGTGCCGGTCACGGTACTGCTCTTGAACGAGCACCGTCTGGAGGGCCGGGTCGACCTGTCACTGCAGGTGGTGGGGCCGACGCGCCAGGTATTGTGGAAAAAGAAACGGAGCGTGAAGATTCCGCGTGGCGGCAAGGAGCTCTGGTCGGGATCCATCTCGGCCTCGGGCTCAACGGGGCCGCATCGCTTTGTCGTCCGTCTCATGAAGGACATGAAGTGCATCGCTGAGAATTCGGTCGAGTTTTTTGTCTTCGATCCCGCCGAGCGATGGGACGGGCAAATTCACCTTCTGGACCGAGACGGTCAATGGGCCTCGGGTTGCTCGTCGATGGCTTCACTTAGCTCGTTGCAAGCCCCAATACACATCGTCCCGCCGCTGGCGAACACTATCAGCGCGTACCCCGAGAACGAATTGGCCCAGATCCTCGGCCAGGTCAAGGAAGGGGCGGTTGCGATTTTTTTTGAGCCCCCGGACGATTGGAACGACCTTGCGCAGCTTATCGATCCCGAAATCTCGGCGACGAGCCGCCCAACTGCGGGGCCCATGGGTCCCACCTTCCATGTCGCGAAACTGCATCCAGTCTTCGATGGGCTGCCCGCGGGCGGGCTCATGGGATGGCCTTATCGCGACCTGCTCCCGCGGAAGACCTTTACCGAGCGCGGGGAGGAAGAGATCTGCGACTGCTTCGCTCATCCTGGGGCGGGCGAAGACGGCATTGTGGAAGTGGGGAATGATATTCTTGTTCGGAGATATGGGAGCGGCCGGGCAGTATTCACGCATTTTCGCGTGCTCGATTTTCTCGGGACGGATCCGATAGCCGATCGCCTTTTCGTCAATCTATTGAAGCATTTTTCACGGCGGTCGGTGCGATCGAGCGGGGATTTTCCCATTCATCAACGGATGGTGGAATGGATGCGCGCCACGCGGACCGAGTCCGTGCGCCGCTGGATGGTAATTGGCATGTTCTCGAATTGGGGTGGCGTGGGACATGATGCCGCCTACCCTCCGGAGGAATCGCTTAGCTTTGACACGACGTATCCCGGCTGGTACGGCGCGGCTGTCTGGCGGCCGTGGTTCGCACTTTCCGCGAATGATTTCCTGATTGATATCGAAGAGGCGGCCGGGTGTGTGAACTTCAGGGATCGTTCACGCACTACAGGCACGGGATACGCCTACTCGGAGTGCAGCAGCGATCGGCGGCGCGAGGGACACTTGACGTTTAGAGGACACGGGGCCGTAAAAATCTGGTTCAACGGAAAGCTCGTGCACTCGAGGGGCGAAGATGTGAAGAACACGAGTCACTGCGAGGAGATCGATATCTTTCTGAAGCAGGGCCGCAACAAGATTCTGGTCAAGCAATCGGCGCGAAATTCGCCCTTAGGGTTTTCGCTCGATTTGGATCAGGCGGGCGCTGGACCAGATGTGCGTTGGTGGTAAGGGCGTCGCATCATTGCTTCGCCGGGCCTTCCGGCGTTTTAGTACGACAAGGCTGGATTTCACTAAAGTCCCTGTTTTTGGGCGACCGATTGGTTTTTCACCAGCTCCACTGTCCCTGTTTTGCGGCCTCCATGCGACGCAAGAAAAGGGACATATTCCAAACCGGTGGTTCCGGCCCGTCTGCGCTCGTACCTCGCTCCGCTTGGGTCTACTTTTGCAGGGGCTCAAAAGTCCCTTTTTTGCTCTGGGGACCTCGTAACATGGAGGTAAATCGGCAGCTTTTTTGCATTGGGCGTGGGCCCGTGGTAGAGTACGTGGCTCCTGTGTAAAGAATTCTATGACAACGACATGCAGCGGACACGCGGCATGGCGCGGCGCATGATACGCCGCGTCTTCCTGAGACCAGCAAGGAGTTCCCGAAGTGCCTACGTACACTTATGAGTGCAAGAAATGCGGTCACGAAATGGATATTTTTCACGCCATTTCAGGGAAGCCGCGTATAAAATGTGATGAATGTGGCGGGGCGTGCCGCCGCCTGGTGGGCGCGGGCGCCGGCATCATCTTCAAGGGAAGCGGTTTTTACGAAACGGATTACAAGACGAAATCGGGTAAGCCTCCAGAAACATCGGAAAGGGATACGTCTAGCAAGGAAGGTGGCGCCGACAAGAAGGACTCCTCCAAAAAGGATGGTCAATCGACGAAGTCGGAGTCAAAATCCGCCTCGAAGGACTAAGAGCCGAGAGGCCCCTTCCTCGATCCGGGCTACCCCAGCGTCGTGAACGTTTTCTCGGACCGCACCAGCCCCCGGGAGGTGCGCATAGGAGGCCACACCTCATATATGGGTGATTCAACCGTTATCAATTGGCGTAAGCGTTCAGGTCCATGGAGGATCGCAAATATGGGGCTTATCGCGGCAGGATGCAAGAAAAGGGACAGACACGTCTTCGCTCGTGCCTCGCTTCGCTTGCCTCTACT
>JASJYE010000101.1 GCA_030123645.1 Candidatus Hydrogenedentota bacterium
ATGGCGATTTATGTCGGGTGTCAAGCCGAGGGTATCAAGATCATCGACGTGCGTCACGAGCAGGCTACTACGCACGCCGCCGATGCCTGGTCACGGCTGAATCCCGGCAAGGTAGGTGTCGCCGTCGTCACCGCAGGACCCGGCGTGACGGATTCCGTGACGGGCGTGGCGAACGCTTGGCGGGCGAACTCGCCCATTCTGGTCATCGGCGGTCAAGGCCCTTTCGCCAATATCGGCCAGGGCTCGCTGCAGGAGATGGACCACGTCGCGTTGATGAAACCGATCACGAAGTGGGCTGGCGCCTGTTACGACACCGAGCGTATCCCTGAATTCATCGAATTGGCGGTGCGGCACGCCGTTACGGGAATCCCCGGCCCCGCGTTTCTCGAGATCCCGATGGACGTCTTGATGAGAGAGGTGGATGAGGACAAGGTCGTCTATCCTCCCATTCGTACTTCGCCGCCGCTGATTTCGCCTCAGCGCGATGAGGCACTCAAAGCCATCGAGATCCTCGAGCAGGTCAAGCGTCCGATGCTGATGGCGGGGACCAGCGTGAAATGGTCCAATGCCCAACCCAATCTGCAAGAATTTCTCGCCAAAACCAAAATTCCGGCCTACACGAACGGTATGGGCAGGGGCTCGATCCCGCGCGATTCAGCTCTCCTGTTCAACCGGACCCGACGCGACGCGATCAAGAATTGCGATTGCATTATTCTGGCGGGATGCCTCTTGGACTTCCGCATGAGTTTCGGCCGCAACATCCCGAAAGACGCCAAGATCATCCAGTTGGAGATGGACAACCTGCTGATCGGACAGAATCGCGCCGCAGACGTTGCGTTGGTGGGCAATCTCGCCTGCGCCTTCGACGAACTCATGCAGGTGATGGAAGATACAGGGCGCAGCGTGAACTTCTCGGCGTACAGTGATGAAATGCGTGCGCAGGAGGACACGATCATGGAGAAATTGAAGGATCAGCAGGCCTCGGATGCGGTGCCGATCGAAACGGCCCGCTTCTGCCAGGAGATCGCGGACTTCGTCGGCGAGGACGATGAAATGATCGTCATCGGCGACGGCGGCGACGTGGTGGCGTCCTCGGCGAAGGTCGTGCCTATCCCGAAGCGAGGGATGTGGATGGATCCGGGCCCACTCGGCACGCTCGGCGTTGGGATGCCCTTTGCCCTGGCGGCTCAGGCGACCTACCCCGACCGCAAGGTCCTGATTATTTACGGCGACGGCGCCTTCGGCCTTAACGGCATGGAATACGATACCGCGGTGCGCTTCAATCTACCGATTGTCGGAATCGTGGGCAACGACGCCGCCTGGGGCCAGATGATGCGGCCACAAACCGCTCTGTATGGCGAAAACATCGCTGTGGACCTCAACCACACCCGCTACGACAAAATGGTCGAGGCGCTCGGCGGCCACGGCGAATTTGTTGAAAAACCCGGGGACATCCGCCCTGCGCTGGATCGCGCCTTCGCCTCGGGCAAACCCGCGCTGATTAACGTCATTCTCAAGACCGACCGGGAATACAAGGGGCGCGGCTATGTCTAGACGCTTGGCTTTGGGTCGATTTTGTCGAGCCAAGATTCGCCCGGGCTCGTCGGCGCGGGCAGCGCGGCCGCGTTTCGTTTTCAGCCGGCGTGCTACACTCCCTGAATGATGAGTTCCCCTTTCGGCATCTATATCCACGTGCCCTATTGCCGAGTGGCGTGTCCGTACTGCGATTTCGTTAAGAAGCCGGTCGAGGGTGACGCGCCGGCGGCCTTTGCGGAGGCCGTAAGCGCGGAAATTCGCGCCTTCGAGGGTGCGGACGATGTCGGCAGCGTTTTCTTTGGCGGCGGGACGCCTTCAATGCTCGGTAAGGACGCGCTGCGTTCTATATTCGAGTCGATTCATGCCCGGTTCACACTGCGCGATCCCGAGATCAGCCTCGAAGCGAATCCGGACGATGTTAGGGAGGATCTGCTGTGGTGCTGGCGCGATCTCGGTGTCAACCGTCTGAGCCTTGGCGTGCAGAGTTTCGACGATGACGTGCTTGCCTATCTGGGGCGGTGCCATGATGCCGGCTGCGCCCGGAAGGCCTGTGCGATGGTCGCGCATCGCTTCGAGAACTGGGGAATGGATCTCATCTTCGGTGCGCGGCCCGTGGAGGCGTGGGGGCCCACCTTGTCCGAGTGCCGGGCCTTCGATCCGCCTCATGTCTCGACCTACGGCCTCACCTTTGAGGAAAAGACGCCGTTTTGGAAGCGCCGCGACGAAGCCATCGACAGCGATCGCAGCCTTGATTTCTACCGCGAGGCCATGGAGACGCTGGCCGACTACGATCATTACGAGGTCTCAAACTTCGCCAAGTCCGGCTTTCAGTCGATGCACAATCAGATTTATTGGCGGAACGGCGAGTATGCCGGATTCGGCCCCGGGGCGTATTCTTTTCTAGGAGGCGTCCGGTCGCGAAACTCGACGCGCATCAACCGGTACTTAACGCAGCCCGGCGAGAAGGTGGAATCGCTGCCACTCGAAGAGCGTGAAATTCAGGTCGAGACGCTGCTACAATATTTTCGGACACGCTGCGGGCTGCCTCGCGAAGACTATGTTGTGCGATTCGGACATCCGGTCGAGGAAGACTTCGGCCCGACCTTGGCAGGGCTGGTGCAGCGTGGTCTGCTCGAGGACGATGGGGAGGCCATACGGCCGACCCGCCGGGGCTACGAACTCAACAACGAGATAGGGCTCGCCCTGGTATCGTAATGTGTAGCGGGTCTGGTCCCTTATTGCTAAGCGTTCAGGTCCATGGAGGGTCGCAAATATGGGGTTTATGGCGGCAGGACGCAAGAAAAGGGACAGACATGTCTTCGCTCGTGCCTCGCTTCGCTTGCGTCTACTTTTGAAGGAGCCCAAAAGTCCCTTTTTTGCATAGCTTTCCGCGTATTCTGAGCGCGAAGACCTTCCTGAACGCTTTCCCGTATTGAACAGTCATCTTGGACAGATTACAATAAACGCCCGGTGCCGGCTGTATCTTTGGCAGGCCCGCTTATATCCCGAGGATCCTGGACGATGAGATATCTTTTGTTGACTTCGCTGGCTGTGCTCGTGGCACTGCCGGTATTCGCCCAACAGGACAATGCTCCGCCTGTGGACAATGACGGCGACGTCGTCGTTGTCTGCCGGATCACGGGCATGATCGAGCCGGGTCTCGCGGTCGTGGTGGAACGTGCGCTGGAAGAGGCCAGGAAACTCGGCGCGAAGGCGATCATTTTTCGTGTGGACACGCCGGGCGGCCGAGTCGATTCCGCGGTCGAGATCGCGAGCGCGATCATGGAGGCGCCTTGCCGAACCATCGCCTACATTGAGGGGATGGGGGCGATCTCTGCCGGCGCGCTCATCAGTTATTCGTGTGATGACATGATCATGACGCCGGGGAGCAATATCGGCGCGGCCACGCCCGTTATTCCAAGCGCGCAGGGCATGCTGCCCACGGGCGAGAAGGAAGTGTCATTTATGCGCGCCAAGATGCGCGCGCTCGCCGAGAGTAACGGCCACAACCCGGACATCGCGCAGGCGATGGTCGACAAGGACATCGAGCTGCGGTCGTATGTAGACGAGTCGGGCCAGATTGCCGTCTACGCAATCACGAACGTGTCTGGTGAAAAACCCAAGCGTACTCAGGCCCCGGCCTCGCCGTGGGAAGACATCTTGCGCAAGGTGATCGGGGGCACGCCGGCGCCGCTCGAGACGCCTGAGGAGGAAGTGTCCCAAGCGCCCGAGCCGGGTACGATTGTGTACGAAGACGGCAGCGAGCAGGTATTGGCCTCGGGCAAGCTGCTGACGATGACGCCGATGGAGGCGGAGAAGTATGGCCTCATTCCGGCCATAGTGAATGACCTCGACGAAGCGGTAGCCTTCTACGGGCTGGGCGAGGTCACGTACCACGAAATTGAGGCCAACTGGGCCGAAATGACCTTTAAGTTTCTCACGAACCCGACCGTGGCGGGCCTGCTCCTGATGCTCGGCATGGGCGGGCTGTACTTTGAGGTGAAGACCCCGGGCTTCGGCGTACCGGGCCTCATCGGCGTGACGTGCCTGGCCTTGCTCTTCGGGTCGCATTTCGTCCTTGGGTTGACGAACGTTATCGACATCGTTCTGATTATTTCCGGGCTGATTCTCCTTCTGGTCGAGCTGTTTATCCTGCCGGGATTTGGCATTGCCGGTTTCGCTGGTTTCGCGTGCATCATTATCGGCACGTACCTGGCCCTGGTGAACGCCCCAATCCCACAATACAGCTGGGATTACGAGCGGCTGAATGAGGTGACCTATTCCTTCGCGGTCGCGCTCGTGACATTTTTCATTTTTGTGGGTGCGACGTGGCGTTACCTGCCGCGCACGCCGCTTTACGACCGCTTGGTCATGGCGGGAACGCAGCAGGTCGAAGAGGGCTACGTGGCGCAGACGGCCGAGGACGTGGAATCGGCGCTGGGGCTTAGGGGCACAACGATCACTATGCTGCGCCCGGCGGGCTCGGGCCGATTCGATGGCAAGAAGTTGCGGATCGTCTCGCGAGGAGAGTATATCGGGAAAAATGTCCCCGTCGAAATTGTGGAAGTGGAAGGCAATCGTTACGTGGTTGAACGACGAGAGGATGCGGAATAGTGGACAAACGGACCGCGATCATCCCTATGCTGGAACACCTTTTAGAGGACACGCAGGTGCTGCATCAGCAAGGGGCCGGGTATTACAGTTGCACGCCCATCATTCAGCGCTACAACAAACTGCTTGAGCAAGCGCGGACGCTATTTGAAAGCAAGGACAGCTTAATTACCACTTTCGAGGACCAGCTGGAGCAAGATCCCAATGACCCCGCGGACAAGATGAAGGTTTTGCAGGCCATTCGCATCGAGGTCAGCCAGTTGATCTCGCTCCTCGATTCGTTGGGGAAGGACGCGGACTGATGTGGCTCGTGATCATTCTCTTCGTGGCGGGGGTGACGCTCTTGTTCTCGGAGTTTCTTCTGCCGGGCGGTTTCCTAGGCGTGCTGGGTGGACTATTGGTGATCGGCAGTGTCATTCTGGGATGGATGCGATTCCCGGAGTACGGCCTGTTCATATTTGGCGGCGAGTTCGTCGGCGTCATTCTGGGTCTCGTGCTCGGGTTCTATCTAATGAAGAAGACCGGAATGTACAGCCGTTTGGTGATGGGGGATGAACAAGCAAAAGAGGCGGGCTACTACTCGCCATCCGAAGACCCCGCGCTGGTCGGCCAACTCGCGACCGTCCAGACGGCCCTGCGGCCCGCGGGCTCGATCATCTACGATGGAAAGCGCATTGACGCCGTGTCCGAGGGCACCTTCATTGATGCGGGCAAAGCGGTCCGGGTGATTGAGGTGGAGGGACATCGTGTCGTTTGCGAGGAGGTCTCTGAACCTGAGGAAGGCGAGGCCTAGTGGAACCCAGCGGCCTGAACATGTTTCTGCTCACCTTTGCTGCTGTGGTGACGGTGATCGTAGGTTGTTCCGCTTACTTGTATTAAGGTAAGCTCTGGTTTCAAACGCGGGTCAAAGGCTGTCCGGGACATGATAGCCGCCAAGGAGCGAGGAACGGAGATTAGTTTCGGCAGGGCCTCCGCCCTCGGCCTGCAGGCTAAGGGCATCCTGGAGGAAGTGAATAACACAACGTAATTGGTGTATTCCTTTTGGCGATGTTAGGATAGTCTGGGTGTACACCATAGGATTGAAGGAATGAGACAAGCTGGGGCAGCAGAAGCAAGGCTGCCGCTCACTGAATAAGGGGAAACGCTATGGGTCCAGTACTAATCATCTTCGTGGTCTTCGGCGTAATCATCCTGCTGATTCTTTTCGCAGTCGTTATCTCGTTCTTCCGCATTTGGATCCGCGCCTTCGCGGCCAAGACGAACGTAAGTTTTCTTCGTCTCGTCGGCATGAGCCTGCGGAAGGTAAATCCAAGCGTTATGGTGGACAGCCGGATCATGGCTGTGAAGGCGGGGCTCGACGTCAGTTGGGACGAACTCGAAACGCACTATCTGGCCGGCGGAAACATCGTGCGCGTCATTCAGGCGCTTATCGCCGCTTCTAAGGCCAACATCAAGCTCACCTTCCAGCAAAGCACGGCGATCGACTTGGCGGGACGCGACGTTCTGGATGCGGTGCAGACGTCGGTCACGCCGAAGGTCATCGACTGTCCCGACCCCTCGCGCGGACCCACCACGGTCTCCGCGGTCGCCATGGACGGTATTCAAATCAAGGCGAAGGCACGCGTCACGGTCCGCACGAACATTGCGACCCTGGTCGGCGGCGCGACGGAAGAAACGATCATCGCCCGCGTGGGCGAGGGCATCGTCACGACGATCGGTTCTTCGGCCTCGCACAAAAAAGTACTTGAAAATCCGGATATGATCTCGAAAGTCGTGCTCGATCGCGGCCTCGATGCGGGCACGGCCTACGAGATTCTCTCGATCGATATCGCTGACGTGGATGTCGGCGAGAACATCGGTGCGCAACTCCAGATGAAGCAGGCCGAGGCCGACAAGAACATCGCGCAGGCCCGTGCCGAGGAGCGGCGCGCGATGGCCACGGCGCGCGAGCAGGAGATGCGCGCACAAGTTGTAGAGATGGAGGCCAAGGTTGTCGAGGCCGAGGCGGAGGTCCCGCGCGCGATGGCGGAGGCCTTCCGCAGCGGCAACATGGGAATCATGGACTATTATCGGATGAAGAACGTGATAGCGGACACGGATATGCGCGACTCCATCTCGAAGATAGATGACGACGACAAGGGCCCGAGGAAAGAGTAGCACTACAACGCTACGTCTGGCTGGCGAAAGGCGGGTAACATCGTGCACGTCAACAATTTGCACTCGCGAGCTTCGCTGAGCAAAAAAGGGACTTTTGAGCCCTTTACAAAAGTAGACCCAAGCGGAGCGAGGCACGAGCGAAGACGGGCCGGAACCACCGGTTTGGAATATGTCCCTTTTCTTGCGTCGCATGGAGGCCGCAAAACAGGGACAGTCCCTGCTCGCACACTCGCGAGGACAGTCCCTAGATTTGCTCAGCAACCTAAATAAAATCTAGCGTTGTCGTGCCAAGAAAGGCGGATCGCGTGGAAAACATCGGCATCGGGGCGATAATCTTCATCGTATTTATCGTCATCTCGATAGCGCAGAAGATTAAGGAGCGGGCCGAAATCGCGCGGGCCAAAGGGCAGCACCCTCAGTCCAAGCCCGGTGAGATGTCTGAAGAAGCCCGCCGAATGCCTTCTGGCGAGGAAGCCTCCGTGCGCGAGGCCGCTCCGAGAGGGGCGCCGCCGGCCCGTAGAGAGCGCAAGGCTCCGGCGCAGGAGTTGATGGAGGCCCTTTTCGGCGCCGAAACGGTGGAGCCCGAAGAAGAAGCTGAATGGCCGCCGGCTGCGCCAGCGCCCCGCCCAGAACTCTCCCCGCAGGTCCAGCGGCCTGCACCGCCGCCCATCCGGCGCGAGGTGGTGGCCCAGCACGTTGAATCTCGAGTGCAGCATGAGCCCGTTCACGAGGGCGCGACGACGCGCCAAGAGAGTATACGTCTCCGGCAGGCACAGGAGGAGCAGCAGCGCCAGCGCGAGGAGAAACAGGGGCAGCGTCCGCGTCAAAAGCAGATCCCTCGCCGAAAATCGGCTGGGGTGCCTCGCACGCCGCCGACGCGGCGTCATAAGCGCGAACGGCTGGTTAGCGGTGCACACGAGGTGCGTAAGGCTATTGTCTTCGCCGAGATCCTGGGGCCGCCCAAGGCTTTCCGAGACCGGTAGCTCCCTGCGGCGCCCCGGTCGTG
>JASJYE010000102.1 GCA_030123645.1 Candidatus Hydrogenedentota bacterium
GGCTTCGAAGACACCCCCAAACGAGTTTGGCGGTGGCACCCGTTTTCGGACGACGGCCCGGTAGCAGCAAACGTATCAGTATAATCTTAAAATGCGCTAGCGCGCGCCAAAGATCTTCACTTCCTCTTGAAGCTCAATGCCGAATTCCTCGCGCACACGGCGTTTGCAGAGCTCGATCAATTCGAGGATGTCAGCGCACGTCGCGCCGCTGTCGTTCACGATGAAATTCGCGTGCATCTCGCTGATCACTGCACCGCCGTGACGCGTCCCTTTCAGGCCGCAAGATTCTATTAGCCTGCCGGCGTGCTCGCCCTCGGGATTCTTAAATACGCTACCGCACGAGTTGCCCTGCGGCTGGGTCCGGCGCCGGCGTTCGATGTAGCGATCGTAAATGGCCTGCTGGTCCTCCTCGGCCTTCTCGAAGCGAAACGACCCCGCCAGAATCAGCCCGCTCGGCGGACAAAAGCCCTGGTCCCGGTAGCTGTAAAGAGACGGCTCCATCTGGACGGTGCGAAGGCCCTCCTCCGTTAGGACGTCAACCGAGTCCATAAGCTCACAAATCGAGCCGTTCACCGTGCCGGCGTTCATATAAATCGCGCCGCCGACCGTGCCCGGAATTCCCGTGAGCGCGCCCGTGCCTACGTAATTGTTCGCAATGATGACCTCGCGGACGAGCGTGTCGAGCACCACGCCCCCCTCAACGAAAAAGCGGCCGTCACCGAGCGCCTGCAGAGCCTTCAGCTCATTCGTGAAGATAACGATACCCGGAAAGCCCTCATCGGCGATGAGGACGTTCGAACCCCCGCCCAGCACGATCTTCGGCAGGTCCTGCGTGCACAACCATGCGAAGGCCTCCACGGCCTCGGCGCGAGTCCGCGGGAGTAACGCCAGCTTCGCCGGCCCCCCGACCTTGTAAAGCGATGCCCCTGCGAGCGGAAAGTTCTCCACCGCAAAGTCAAACGGCAAATTCCCCATGCCCCAAGAATACCGCAAACGCGAGTCGAGTTCCCACTTCCACTGCATTGATGCGCACAACAAAATTCCTTATCGTATTTTCGGCGGACCTGGAGGCTACATACGCATGTTTAATTGGCTTGAACGAAGGAGACGGAGACATCTTCGCCGAACGCCGTTCCCTGCGCAGTGGCTGACCTATGTACTGGAAAATGTGCCGTACTTTTCCGTGTTACCTCCGGAGGACCGGGAAGAGTTGCTCGGGCATGTTCGAGTGCTGCTTGACGAGAAGCATTTCGAGGGTTGCCGGGGTTTCGACATCACGGACGAAGTCCGCGTGACGATTGCGGGGCACGCGGCTTGCCTGCTGCTCCACCGGGTCGCGGACTATTTCCCCAAGCTGAGGACCATCCTCGTCTATCCCAGCCTCTTCCTGGTCGAGGACCACTATCCGGATGAGGACGGAATCGTTTCTACCGGTGCGGACGAGCATGCCGGTCAATCCTGGGACCTCGGCGCGGTTGTCCTGGCGTGGGACGAGGTGGCGCGAAGCTCGAATCCCTCCCGCGAGGGCTACAACGTGGTTTTGCATGAATTCGCCCATCAACTCGACCTCGCGGACCATTTCGCCGATGGAACTCCGTCTTTGCGCGATGAAGCCCATTATGAACGATGGATCGAGGTCTTTAAGGCCGGCTATGACGACCTGATTCGCGATGTCCGCCGCGGACGGCGCACCGTGATCGACGAGTACGGCGCGACCAGTGAAGCCGAATTCTTTGCGGTGGCGACGGAGGCCTTTTTCGAGACTCCCCTGAGGCTCCGGCGAAAACACCCTGATCTGTATGGAGAACTGAGCGCCTATTTTCGCCAGGATCCCGCTGATTTAGTTGAAAAGCACCGATAATCCGCTTCAAATCGAATCGCCATGCCATGTCGCTCTCATCGACTTGCCTCCCATGCTCTAATTTGGTACACTTACTGCATATAAGGAGGATATGCTTCAATGCAGAGCATAGAGTCAGTCGGACCCGCGAGTGTCCTAATTGCAAGCGCTGATAGTGATTTTGCCGATGGTCTCGACCATTTTCTGAGCGCTGCGGGCCTGTCTGTGGAGCGCTGTCATGACCCGAAGGGCGTGCTCCGGCTCGTCAGCCGGCGGGATTTCGAGGTCACCGTGCTGGATCTGGAACTTTGCGATGGTTCGGATCTGGATTTGGTTGCATTCATCCAGAGCCAGAGTTCCGATTCGCAGGTCGTGCTTCTTTTCGAGATCGCGGACATCGATAAGGCTCTCGAAGGCGTGCGCCGCGGTGCGTATTTCTACCTGCCGAAGAGTTGCCAGCCCTCGGACGTCGCGCACGTCGTCCACAACGCCCTTCGCGACATCGGTCTTCGGGCCGCAGTGCAGGTGCACGAGCGCGAGGTCTTCGAGGAGCTGATCGGGGATACCCCCGCGATGCGGCGCGTGGTTGAGCTGATCCAAAAAGTCGCGCCCACGGTCAGCACCGTTCTCCTGCTCGGCGAAAGCGGAACCGGCAAGGAAGTAGTTGCCAATATGATTCACCGCCTGAGCGGCCGCCGCGATCAACCCTTTATCGCGATCAATTGCGCTGCACTGCCCGAACAGATTTTGGAGAGCGAACTGTTCGGGCATGTAAAAGGGGCCTTTACAGGGGCGGATTCGGACAAGGTGGGGCTTTTCGAGGAGGCCGACGGCGGAACGATCTTTCTCGATGAGATAGGCGATATGTCCCTGGTGTCACAGGCCAAACTGCTTCGCGTACTCCAGAGCGGCGAGATTCGCAGGGTCGGCGATTCAATCGCAGGCCACGTGGATGTGCGCATCTTAGCCGCAACGAACCGCGATCTGTGGGAGGACGTGCATGAGAAGCGATTTCGCGAGGACGTATACTTTCGCCTCAATGTCGTGCAAATCGTCATCCCCCCGCTGCGCGAGCGACCCGAAGCGATAGCACCTCTGACCAAGGAATTCTTGAAACAGTACAACGCGAAGTATGGCAAATCGGTGCACGACATCGATGAGCAAGCCTGGGGCCTTCTTCAAAATTACGCCTATCCCGGCAATGTTCGCGAATTGGAGAGTACGATCGCGCACGCCGTAATTCTCGCCGATGGCGACACGGTACGCGTACGGGACTTGCCCGACCAACTTCGCTTTGGAGAGGGGGCCCGGCCACGCCTCCCCCACTTGGACCAGAGCGCCATCCCGACCCTTCAAGAGATGGAAAAGCAGCTGATCGAGCGCGCGCTCGAGCGCCTCAACGGCAACCAGACCGAAGTCGCCAAGAACCTCGGCATCTCTCGCTCGACCCTCTGGCGAAAAATGAAGGAATATAACGTCGCCAAATCCACCGAGATGCAGGATGCCACAACCTAGCTGCTCCGGCCCCTCCTGGAAGCAAATTTTGGCCCGTTTGGGCCCAAAATTGGCCCCTACTGCGAGAATGTACAAAATTATGCAATTTCGCTGGCCGGACGGTGTGGGCCAACTGCCTGTAAAAAAGCCATTTGAGGCCTCCAGCCCACCAAAAACAGCCGAAAACATGGTAGAATGTAGCAGTAATGGGCTACATTCAGCTCGGGGGAGTACATCATGGGGCTTGAAGTAAAGGTTGAACGAGACCGTATCGCCGATATGTTGGCCGAGGCCGGCCTCGTGGCCGCCGAGGATCTCAAGGAAGCGCTGTCGGAGCATCGGAGGTCCGGCGAGCCGGTCGTAAACATCTTGATTTCTCAGGGGGCGCTCGATTCCCGCGCTTTCGTGAGTTTTCTCGCCGAATCCGACCAATTTGAGAGTCCTGAACTCCAGATATTCGATATCGCACCCGAGATTATCGAACTCGTGCCGAAAAAACTCGCTCTGATGAACGAATTGGTGCCGATCTGCCGCCGAGGCAGCGAACTCACGCTCGCGACGATCCAGCTCCCTGATATCGCCGTCATAAAAGCGCTTGAAGAACGTACGGGCCTCACCGTAAAGCCGTTGGTTTGCTCGGCCGAGGACGTGCGTTCGAGTCTCGAGCGGCATTACGAAAACGAGAGCGCCGCCACCGGCAACGTCAGTACGCTTGAGGCCCCCATAAAACTGACCAGTGTGGCGACGCTAATACACCAGATAGATTCGCTTCCGGCTCTGCCGGGCACCATACACAAAGTGCGTGAAATACTTCACGACATGGACGCCTCATCCGCGGACGCGGGCGACATAATCGCGCAGGACCCGGCGATTGCAGCCAAGGTGCTCAAGGTCGCCAACAGCGCGGCGTATGGCTTCAGCCATCAAGTCGACGGTCTACAACTCGCCGTCTCGCTCCTTGGACTCGTCGAAACCTATTCCGTCGTCATTTCCTCGGCCGTGCTCGACATCTTCGATCGTTCACGGACCTTCGATTATGTGGCCTTCTGGCTCCAGTCCACGGCCTGCGCAGGCTTGGCGAAGGCCCTCATGCCCCTCATCAATCAAAAAAGCCGATCCGGAGTGTTCACGGCGGGGCTGCTGCACGACATTGGCCGCGTTGCGCTCGTGCAGGTCGCACCGCGGCAATATAAAACCGTGAAAGCGGGGCTTGTGGGAGCGCAGCTCATCGCGGAGGAGGAGCGCGTGCTGGGATTCTCACACACAGAGGCCGGTGCCCAGCTCGCGCGTCTTTGGGACCTTCCCGTCGAGCTTGCCGAGTGCATCCGGTTTCATCATACGCCGCATTATGCGAGCGACGAGCACCGCCTGATAGTCTCAGTGATCAACGTCGCCGAAGTCGCGGCGCGTGCGCACAGTGAAGATGCCGGATCCGACGGAATCGATTTCACCGAGTGCGCTGAGAGTATCGAGTTTCTCAATATCAGCGAGGATCAGGTAATCGAGGTCTTCAACTCCGTGCCGAAACCCAGCGCATCCGACTCGCTTTGGGTGCCCCGCTAATCACCTGGCACTAATCTCGAAGTCCACCCGCTCCACCGCGACGTTGCCGGCCCGGTCCGAAACACGGAATTCAACGGTCCCCTTGCCGGCGGGCAGATTCTCGTCTTGTTCCCAAGTGAGCGACTCCATTTCCGGGTCGTATTCCATCAGAAGCCACCGGCCGTTGTACGTAGCGGAGAATTCATCCACACCGCTCCCCACGTCCGATATCGCCGCGCGAATTCTGGGTCGCGCCGATGCCATCTCCTGTCCCGATCTCGGGCGTATGTTCTTGATGCGCGGCGGCGCCGTGTCCTCCAACGCCGCGTAAGTGCCGAGCCGTGTAGCGCTAATGAAAAGCCGGCCGTCTTTCCTTGTCGTGGATTGGAATTCCCAGCGCTTCTTGCCTTGCTTATAGATGTGGACCCGCGCGGGATCGGAAGCATTTGGCGGCATCGGCAAGGAGATGGCCAACGCTTCGTCTATCGGCGTGTCGGGATGGCCGATGCGGTAAGCGGACCCGAGCGCGCGTAGCGTCTTCCCCGGCGCCGCTTCGACCCGCTCCACCCGAATAAACAAGGCGCCGTAGGCGGTGTCTGTAGATGTCGTGATTTGAACCTCCCCGCGCACGTGCGTCTTAAGCCCGCCATGGCCTCGCTGGTCGACGATAAAATACTCCTCGCGCGCCTCTATCCGCGGATGAATCACGCTTAAGTGGACGCCTTTATCGTCCTTGCCCGGTACGTACGCCGCGCGAAAGGTCGTCTCATCGATCCGGCGAAACCGCGCCTCGGTAATTTGCCCGGCCCGCGTGCGCAGGACAGGCGCCTCGCCTTCAGCGCGCGCGAAGCGGGCGGTCACCACGAGCCATTCCGGGAAGTAGTCATAATCGACCGTGCCCCGATCACGGTTCTCCCCCGGCGGATCGGGCGGCGCTGTATTGGGCGTGTACACAATCGGGATGCTAAGCGTGGCGCGGTTGGCGTGGAAGTCTTCCGCGATAATCCTTACGGTCTCCGACTCGCGCGTGGGTTGAAAGCGGCCGTCCGCAGCGGACTGCGCAAAGATTTCCGAGTCGTTTCCCGGCCACCGCCACTGCATAAGAAAGCGCCCGCGTTCTAATAGAAACGGGTGGTAGGCCACGACGCCGTCCTGACTGTTGCTGTACGACACGCGATCGTGACGCATCAGGAAAATCTCCTTCTCTTCCGAGGTCGTGCGTACGCTATGGACGCCGAGGCGCGTCGCGCCGCCTTTTGCCAGGTCGACGATATCCGCGCCGAAGGCCACGGGACCGGAGATGTACACCGGCCCCGCGATATACTCGGTGGCGGACAATTTTCTTACCCGGAGGACCGCGGGCAGCATGTCTCCGTTTATCGTCGTCTCGGGATCGAGCGGGATGACGGCGACGCCGCGAAATACAGGCGCGCGGGAATCCGGCCACGTAATGCCGAGCAGTCGCGGATTAATTGGCGCGCCTGTGCGATCTCGAATCTCGTAATGGAGATGCGGCACGCCGATCCCCGTTTGCCCGCTTTTCCCAATCAGTTGGCCGCGCGAGACCGGGAGTTCGTTAGCATCCGGGTAAAGGTCGACCGTGTATTTTTTGCGCTCGTGCTGGACACGCCGGAGGTAGTCGCGAAACGCCGGCGCATAGTCATCCAGGTGCGCATATACGGCCGAATTGCCATCGTCAAGTTGGAGATAAATCGCTTTGCCGTATCCGTAAGGCGAGCATCGAATGCGCGAAACGTAGCCGTCCGCCGCGGCGAAGACTTCCTTGCCGATAGGCCCCGTCCGGAGATCCACGCCCATGTGATACCGGCCGACGCGATATTCGGCGAAGCTGGACGTCAGGACACGCGGGAGGCTTAGTGGCCAGGCGTACGCAGCGCTAGGATCCGCCGAAAGAGCCGTGAGGATGACTACAAGAGCCGACTGCATGCCTTTCCCCGAGCCTGAACCGTCCGACTCCTATTTCCGTTCCTTCCCGAGCTCGCTGCTGAGCGTCGCAAGGTTCTTGTCGAGTTCTAAGAAGACCTTTACCTCCGCCCCGTTATGAATGAGGGTATCGCAATGCTCGCGCACAACCCGGCCGCCCTCCTGCGCGAGAAGGCCGCGCCGAATCATGGGCCCCGCCTCGGTCAACGTTATCAGCGATGCTTCTTGTTTTTCCACAAGCATAATGATGTGGAAACCGAATTCGCTCTCGATAATATCGCTGATATCGTCGGGCTTCATCTTCATCGCGGCCTCAACTATAAACGGCCGTAGCTGATTGAGCGGTTGCATGCCCATATCGCCGCCACGCGCGCTGTCCGGCGTCTCCGAGAAGTTCTTCGCCACAGCATCGAAACTCTGGCCTGCGTATACCCGTGAGAGCGCGTCTGCGGCCCGTTTACGCGCGGTCCCCTTCTCTGGGGAATCGTTCTCGGGGCTAAAGTAGAGCTGCTTTATGTGGAGCCGGGACGGCCTGCTGAACTTCTCGCTCTCCGCCTCATATACTTCCTGGATCTTTTCGTCGTCTATCGAGACATCGCTTTCTTGGATGATGGTACGGCGCATTTTCTCGGTCAGGAGCGCGCGCTCTATAGCCGCGAGGATTTGCTCGCGCTCGCTGTAGCCCAGTTTCGCCAGGATCTCGTTTTCCGAAAATTCCCGGCTTTCTCTTTGAGACATCGCTTGTTGCAACTGCGTGAGTTGTGCGTCCCATGCCTTAAGTACGCTTTCCTTAGGCACCGTCAATTCGAGCTCGAGCGCCTCGTTGTATAGCAGGCCGCGTTCAACGAGCGTGCGGAGCACCATCATCGCCAATTCGGCCCGGGCGATGTCGGGAAAGTCATTCGTTCCGCGACTGCGGCCGAGGCGTTCAAGCTCTGCTTCATAGAGCCGCACAAATTCCTGCTTCTCGATGTTCTTGCC
>JASJYE010000103.1 GCA_030123645.1 Candidatus Hydrogenedentota bacterium
GCTGATTTCACGGTAGGCGTGGTGGGAGTCGGCGAGGATTTTTTTGAAGGCGGCGCGTTCGTCTTCGGATTCGAACTCGAAGCCGATGAGGGCGCGGCCGACGAGTTCGCCGCTGAAGCTGTAGTTGAAGTAGCAGAGGTTGGCGGCGCCTCGAAGCATGGCGAGGAAGTCGTGGAGGGCGCCGGGGCGCTCGGGGAACTCGAGCGTGATGAAGTAAGGGTGTGAAAACAGGTCGGGCTCGTAGTGGATGATGCGGAATTCGACGTCTTCCTCGGAGGTGACGTCCTCATGCGGGATGCCGAGGTCGCCGAGCCGTTGGTCGAGCAGTCGCAGGTCCATGGGCGAGGCCTCGAAGCCGATGACGGGCCATGCTTTTTTGGGATGCACCTTTCCGTACTGGAAGTCGATGATGTTCACACCGTCGAGCGCATTGTCGAGCAGGTTGAGCATCTGGCCGCGTTCTTCGGAGATTTCGAATCGCATATGACGGCGGCGTCCGCCGCCGATCCCCGCGTGTTGTCCAATCCAGGCCAGTTGTCCGAAATCGAGATTGCTGCCGCAGAGTAGACATAGGATTTTCTGGCCTTTGATCTCGTCCTGCTGTTTCATGAGGCCGGCGATGCCCATGGCGCCTGAGGGTTCGGGGATGCAGCGGCGCGCCTCCCACATGAGTTGGATGGCCGCGCAGACCTCTTCATTTGTGACTGTGATGAGCTCGTCGAGCAATTCGCTGCACAACGCGTAGGTGAGATCGCCCACTTTTTTGACTGCGGTCCCGTCGCAGAAGACATCGACGTAATCGAGCTCGACCGCACCGCCCGCCTGGATGGCTGCGGCCATGGAGGCCTGGTTCACGCCCTCCACACCGACGATTCGGATATCGGGATAATAGGCCTTGAGCCAGCAGGACACGGCAGATGCGAGGCCTCCCCCGCCGATCTGGATGTAGGCGGTATCGAAAGGGCCGTGGCCGGACATGACGATTTCGTCGGCGAGTGTTCCCTGGCCGCCCATGGTGCCGAGGTCATCGAAGGGATGGATGAATACCGCGCCCGTATCCGCCACGTCCTGGAGGGCAAGCTCGGCCGCCTCGCTGTAGTTGTCGCCGTGCAGGACGATCTCGACCGAGTTTTGCCCGTGCCGCTTTACTGCGGCCTGCTTCATGCGAGGCGCAGAGGCGGGCATGTAAACGCGTGTCTGAATGCCCAAAGTGCGCGCGGCGAGCGCGACGCCCTGGGCATGGTTTCCGGCTGAGGCGGCGACCACCCCGCGCGAACGCTCATCTTCAGATAACATCGCCATGCGGTTGTATGCGCCACGCCACTTGTAGGAGTGGATGGGGGAGACGTCCTCGCGCTTGACGAAGACCTCGGCTTCGATGGGCAATTGCAGCGGCTCGACTGGGGTCGGTTTGCCCACGGCGTAGACGCGTTCCCGCGCCATCAATATCTCTTGAAACAATTGCTCTCTGAGGGTAGCGGTCATCGGATTTCCAACTCACGAATCTGCTTTCAGCTAGGGCGCATGCGCATCGGCAAATTTAGGGAGGCGAGTATGCGCAAGGAGACCGGCACGAGTTAGAGAGTGCTGATTTCGTCGGAAAGCGCCTGGACCAGCGATTCGGCTTCGCGGCTGGACTCGTGCTGGACCATCACCCGGATGATAGGCTCGGTGCCTGATGGACGGATAACGATGCGTCCCTTTCCTTCGAGGCCGGCCTCGGCCTTCTCTCGAATGCGATCGAGCGCTTCTTGGCTAGGCCTTTCAGCGCCGTTTATGGGGACCTTAGCATGGGCTTCGGGCATGGCGTCGTACTGTTGGGCAAGCTCACAGAGGCTTTGGTCTGTGCGGATCATCGTCGCCAGGACTTGCAGCGCCGTGATCAATGCATCCCCGGTCGTGTTGTGCTCGAGCATGATGATGTGGCCCGAAGACTCGCCGCCGAGTGTCATGCCTTCGCTCCGCATGGCCTCGACGACGTATCGGTCGCCCACTTTGGTCCGCAAAACCTTCCCGCCGTGCGGCGCAAGGGCTTCGTCCAGCCCGCCGTTGGCCATAATTGTGGTGACGACAGTGTTCTCAGGAAGGGCATCCCGTTGGAGCAGGTCTATCCCAAGTATCGCCAGCAAGGCATTCCCGTCCAACAGCCGGCTTTCTTCATCGGTCATGATGATTCGGTCGCCGTCGCCATCGAAGGCAATGCCGAGGTCGGCCTTTTCGCTAATGACTTTAGCGCGTACATTCTCGGGGAACATGGAGCCGCATCCAGCGTTAATGTTCGTGCCGTCCGGATCGATGCCGATTGCAATGACATCGGCGCCCAGTTCAGCTAAGGTGTATGGACCCGCTTTGTAGCAAGCCCCGTTCGCGCCGTCGCACACGATTTTGAGGCCATCCAAGCGCATGCCTTTTGGGAAGGTCGATTTGGCGTATTCGATATATCGTCCCACAGCATCGTCGATGCGGCGCGCCCGGCCGATCTCTGTCCCCGTCGGCCGCACGTCCTTAATCTCATCGGTCGTCACAAGGCGTTCGATCTCGTCTTCGACGTCGTCGGGTAGTTTATAGCCGTCGGGCCCGAAGAACTTGATCCCGTTGTCGTCGTAAGGATTGTGGGACGCGGAGATCATGATTGCGGCGTCGGCGCGAAGGCTCCGCATGATATAGGAGACGCCTGGTGTCGGCAGCGGCCCGACGAGGCTTACGTCGATGCCCATCGAGCACAGGCCGGCCGTGAGCGCGGTTTCGATCATGTAGCCCGATTGCCGCGTGTCCTTGCCGATGAGAATGGCGTGCGGCCGGTCATCCTTTCGGAAGAGGGAGCCCGCGGCACGGCCCACCCGTAGCGCCATCTCGGGCGTCATCGGATGAATATTGGCTTTCCCGCGAATACCGTCGGTACCAAATAGCCTTTCAGTCAATGTGAACCTTTCCCGCAACTGCGTCAGTCATACGTGCGACACGCGACATCGATTTGACGTCGTGCACGCGTACGCAGTCTGCGCCATTGTAAATCGCTACGGCAACGGTAGCTGCCGTCCCCTCCATTCGATCATCGACGGCGGCGTTGAGCACCGCGCCGATCGTGGATTTGTTCGATGTCCCGATGACCAGCGGCAGCCCGAAGCGCTTAAATTCGCCCAGACGTCTCAGGAGGGTCAGATTATGCCTAACCGTCTTTCCGAAGCCAAATCCGGGATCGAGCCATAGCTTGTTTTCGGGGATGCCTTCGCCGGTCGCGAAAGCGATTCGCTCCTCGAAGAAGGCGCAAATATCGTCTACAACATCGTCGTATTGTGGATTGTCCTGCATCGAGTTCGGCATGCCCTGCATGTGCATCAAAACACACTGAGCGCCGGCGTCGGCGATGACACCCGCCATTTCGGGGTCGCCTCGGAGCGCGGTAATGTCGTTGATCATGGCCACGCTGAACTTCATAGCCTCGAGGGCGGTGGATGCCCGATATGTGTCAACGGAAATCGTGACACCTGTTGCGTCCAGGGCTTCCAAGAGAGGCAAGATGCGCGCCTGTTCCTCACCCGCGCTGACGGGCTCTGAACCCGGCCGCGACGATTCGCCGCCAATATCCAAGATGTCCGCACCGTCCTGGGTCATAGTTTGCGCTTGCGCGCAGATCTCTTGTGAGGACGTGACCCTGCTCGGGGCGTAAAACGAGTCGGGGGTCGCATTCAGCACCCCCATGATCAGCGTCCTGCCGGCAACACGCTCGACTGTGGCCCCCTGAGTCATAGGTGCTGCTAAGTGAAGGGCTTGGACTAGGCCGTTCCTGGGACAACGTCCCCCGGCGGTATGTCCTTGATACCCTTCCCACCCTTCTCCGGTTTCGGCCGCGCGGGCTCCTTGGCGGCCCGTTTCACGGGCTCCTTCACCTCGACTCTTTTGGGGAGGATGTCTTTGCCGCCCACGCGAATGATGATCTCGTCGAGCTCCTTGCCATTTAGGGTTTCGCGCTCGACAAGGGCTTCAGTAATAGCGTCGAGGATATTGCGATGATTCGTCAATAGTTCTTTCGTATCCAAGTAGGCCTTATCGAGGATTTTCAGAATTGTCCTGTCGATCCGCGCAGCGGTTGCTTCGCTGAAGTCACGCTCTTTGCTGAAGTCGCGTCCCAGGAACACTTCCTTGTTTCCACCGAAGGCCACCGGGCCAAGGTCACTCATGCCCCATTCACAGACCATCGAGTGCGCCTGGGTTGTGGCCATCTGTAAGTCGCCTGCTGCGCCGCTCGTGAACTCGCTATAGACGATATCCTCAGCGGCCCGGCCGCCCATGGCAACTTGGAGCATCGCAATGCAGTACTTTCGCGAGATGCTGTGCCGGTCTTCCTCGGGCAGCCAGCTCGTGAGCCCTAGCGAGGGCCCTCGCGGAATGATGGTGACCTTGTGTACCGGATCGGCCTGAGGCATCAGACGGCAGACGAGCGCGTGGCCGGCTTCGTGCACAGCGGTAGAGCGGGCTTCCTGGGCGCTGATTACCATGCTTCGCCGTTCCGGACCCATCAGGACGCGGTCCTTTGCTTCATCGAAATCGTAGCGGGTAACGATGTCTTGCTCACACCTTGCGGCCAGCAAGGCCGCTTCGTTGACCAAATTGGCCAGATCGGCCCCCGAGAAGCCGGGCGTCCCTCGCGCGATGGTGCGCACGTTCACGTCGTCGGATATGGGCACGTTGTTGTTGTTGATGTGAATGTACAAGATGGCTTCGCGCCCGACGATGTCAGGATTGGTAACGACGATCTGCCGGTCGAAGCGCCCGGGACGCAACAGTGCCTTGTCGAGCACGTCAGGCCTGTTGGTGGCCGCCATCAATATGACGCCTTCATTCGAGTTGAAGCCGTCCATCTCGACAAGCAACTGATTGAGCGTCTGCTCGCGCTCGTCGTGGCCTCCGCCCAGACCCGCGCCGCGCTGGCGGCCGACGGCGTCGATCTCGTCGATGAAGATGATGCACGGGGCGTTTTTCATGCCCTGCTGAAAGAGGTCGCGGACCCGGCTGGCGCCAACGCCCACGAACATTTCCACGAAATCGGATCCGCTGATCGCGAAGAAGGGCACGTTCGCTTCGCCGGCGACGGCGCGGGCGAGCAAGGTTTTCCCTGAGCCCGGCGGGCCGACTAGAAGGACGCCTTTGGGAATTTTGGCGCCGAGCCTGGTAAATTTTTTGGGATCGCGTAGGAACTCAATAATTTCCTGGAGTTCTTCCTTGGCTTCGTCAATCCCGGCCACGTCATTGAAGGTGACCATCTTATCGCCGGGGCTTACGCGCCGCGCCCGGCTCTTGCCGAAAGACATGGCCTTATTGCTGCCGCCTTGCATGTGGCGGAACATGAAGAACCAGAAGACGCCGATGATAAGGATGATGGGAAGGATGTTGAGCAGCAGCATCGTCCAAACCGTGCTTTCCGTCCTCACGTCCGAGGCGATGCCTTGTCTCTTCAACTCCTCGACCCATTTGTCGGGAAAGCGATCTGTCTCAAACTCCATTTGGTTCTGGTCCTGATAGGGATTTATGAACTTGGCATTGAACTTGTACTGTCCCTCGGGAAGCCTGCGAATCTGTACGGTCTCGATGTTCTCGGCGAAGAGCTGCTCTTCGAAGTCCATGGACCAAAGCTCTATCTTCGGCTCGCTCTTGCGTGAGAAAGTAGAGAGCAAGAATAGAACGATAATCAGAAGGATGATCCAGATGGAAATCTGCTTGAAAAAACCGTTCATCACGTCTTAAATTACCCCGTGTTATCCTGTGTGCAGCGAAGATACAGGCCGCTTATAATATGTTAACACACCAGCGTGCTCAGAACAATCCCTGCGGCCTCTGTGCGGACCGGTGCTGTTTTAACACTTTGCGGCTTTGTCGTATTCATACCACCGCCTATAGGAGCTTTTTTATGAGCCGCATGAACACTAACATGAACCAGAAGACGCCGATGATAAGGATGATGGGAAGGATGTTGAGCAGCAGCATCGTCCAAACCGTGCTTTCCGTCCTCACGTCCGAGGCGATGCCTTGTCTCTTCAACTCCTCGACCCATTTGTCGGGAAAGCGATCTGTCTCAAACTCCATTTGGTTCTGGTCCTGATAGGGATTTATGAACTTGGCATTGAACTTGTACTGTTCCTCGGGAAGCCTGCGAATCTGTACGGTCTCGATGTTCTTGAGGAACAGCTGCTCTTCGAAGTGCTTGGACCAAAGCTCTTCCTTGGGCTCGCTCCTTTGTGAGAAGGTCGAGAGCAAGAAGAGAACGATAATCAGCAGGATGATCCAAATGGAAATCTGCTTGAAAAAACCGTTCATAAGGTCTTAAATAACCCCGTGTTATCCGGTATGTAGCGAACGTGCAGGCCGCTTATAATATGGTAACACACCGGCGTGCTCACAACAATCCCTGCGGCCCCTGCGCGGACCGGTGCTGTTTTAACACTTTGCGGTTTTGTCGTATCATAGCACCGCTTATAGGAGCTTATTCATGAGCACTTCAGAGGCCTTTGTGCGCGTGGCCATTATCATGGCAGGCGGGTCGGGCGAACGATTCTGGCCAGTCTCCCGGCGCGATCATCCCAAGCAGCTACTTCGGCTGACCAGCCCAACAGATACGATGCTGGGCGAGGCCGTATCCCGAATCTCTCCTCTCATCCCTCCTGAACGCATTTACGTCGTTACGGGCGAGCACCTCGTGGAAGTGATTCGCGAAGCGGGGGTTGGGGTTCCAAGCGACAACGTGATCGCAGAACCGTGCAAGCGAAATACGGGGGGATGCCTGGCCTTTGCCGCGGCGCACGTGCTGGCGCATCACGGCGGGGACGCGGCCGCCATCAGCATGGCCGTGATTACCGCCGATCACCTCATCGGCGATTCGGAGCGTTTCCGGCGGACAGTGGATGTGGCTCTCGAAATGGCCGAGAGGAAGGGGGTGCTGGCGACGCACGGCATCGTGCCGACGCGGCCCGAAACGGGCTACGGCTATATCCAAGCGAAAGACATCGACCATCCCATATTGGATGAACGGTCGTGCTCGGAATCGGAGGGTATTTCCGTGTTCCCAGTGGCCGCGTTTCACGAGAAGCCCAATCATGACCAGGCCGAGGACTTCATCGCGACGGGCTCCTATTTTTGGAACAGCGGCATGTTCTTCTGGAGAATCGACACCTTTCTCGAAGAGCTCGATGCGGCCCGTCCCGACATGGCCGAGGCGGTCCGTGGGATGCACGAGGCCATCAAGGCGAACGACAAGGCTACGGTCAGGTCGATATTCGAGGCGCTCGAGAGCATCTCGATCGACTACGCGCTGATGGAGCACGCGAAGCAGGTCGTGGTCGTGCGGGCGGACTACCCCTGGGACGACGTGGGCGCCTGGACGAGCCTCGACAGGACGCGGGAGCACGATGAGCATGGCAACGTCGCCCGCGGCGGCCCCGTGCTGATCGATACGCACAATTCGATCGTATACAACGACGCCGGCGCGGAGGAAATGGCCGTCAGCGTCGTGGGAATGGACAGCGTTATCGTTGTTGTCTCGAAGGACGGCATCCTCGTCATCCCGAAGGATCGCGCACAAGACGTGCGGCACGCCGTCGCCGAACTGAAGGCCCGCGGCGCGAAGCAAGTCTAGTCGCGGTAGGGACCGCCCTTTCGGGCGGCCCCCCGCACAGATCCCAGCGTGCGGAATTCCCGCACTGGGCTCTTGCCTTAGCGCGGATAGCTCACCGGATTTCGTAGAAGACACAAAAGAAGTCCCGGAGGGGCTTGT
>JASJYE010000104.1 GCA_030123645.1 Candidatus Hydrogenedentota bacterium
GTGAAGTAATGTGCAATTATCGAGTGAGTACGCCGCGCTGGAATCCTTGCGATGCAGGTGGATTCCTTTCAATTCCCCGAAGGCTTTCCCGCATTCGGAACAGGACCGCTCCCCCATCTCCCAGAGTTGTTTCTTAATTGGCCGCTTGGTTTTGTTTTCGTCCTGCTGAAGACGCCCGAACACCCAGCGGTTCAGTTTGAAGCGAAGGTCGTCGTCCTCGCGCGCAACCGTATCGAGCACGAAGCGTATGTGGTTGAGGATACCGTCGCCGATTACCTTGATGTCGCCGGTGACCGGCTCCTTTTTCCGGGCCAAATTACGCCGCTCCGTCGCCGAGAATTCACTCACGAACCGGCCTTCCCGAATCTGATACCGGTACCAGGCCCAATGCGACTTCTGCCACTTGCTGCCTGGAAACGCCTGCTTCACAATCGCGGTAATCTCTTCGTACGTGACCCTGCCTTTGCTCTTGTGAATAGCCTGGAATACGGTGTCCTTGATGGTAACCTTCTTTTTGTTCGCCATGGCTTGCCCATCTCTTTCTTGTCTCGTTGCCAGCGTATTCATTACCATGCCCTATGCACGTTTGAGAAGCAATCCTACCTAAGGACCCCGAACGATGTTCAAATCAACGAGCGTTCTGGTGTTGTGTTCCATCTTGTTCGCGCAAGCGACCGACGCTGACACCATCATCTATGCCGGCGCGTCGATAGGCGGCCGTGCGTGGAGACCCGCTCGAGAACATCGGGCTGATGCGCCAGGTTGTCTTTGTGATGAAAGACGGCGTCGTGTATAAGTCTGAATAGGTCAACTTACTGACGGCCCATCGTGTGGTCGTGCTCAGGGAATAGACCCTTTTTAGGGGCGTTTTCTTTACCGGGAATATTAGATCAAGGAATCCGCGCGAGATCTGGTACAATTCGCAGATTTGCGGGATTTTCAGGTTGATTTGTATTCGCGGAGGGTCATCGCGGCAACGATTGATCGGTCCTAAGCCCTTGAAATCATTGCGGGAATACGGCCTTGCTGGACTGTGTTGGCTAGGCTTGAATCGCCGGCTGGGCCGAAGAAGTCGCGATCTCCTTTAGAAACTCGGCTAAAACGTTGTATACTAAACCTTTATAGAATCGGAGGCGTTGCCCACCCGGCAGCTCGCCCATCCATAGGTGAAACGAAGTGGAATCTCAAGAAATCTTAGACGCTAATTACACGGGTAGCCGCGTTGAACAAAGCAACGCGAAGGCCGCCGAACTCGCCAACCAGGAGTACAAGTACGGTTGGGAAACGATGATCGAGTCGGACACTTTTCCGCCCGGGTTGAACGAGGATGTGATCCGGGCGCTGTCTGCCAAGAAGAACGAGCCGGAGTGGCTGACCGAGTGGCGGCTGAAAGCGTACCGGCACTGGCTCACGATGGAGGAGCCGCATTGGTGCAACGCGCACTACGATCCGATCGATTATCAAGCCATCAGTTACTACTCCGCGCCGAAGGAACGTCCAAATCTCGACAGCCTCGACGAGGTCGACCCGGAAATCCTCAAGACCTTCGAGAAGCTTGGGATCCCCCTCGATGAGCAAAAGCGCCTGTCGGGCGTCGCCGTGGATGCGGTCTTCGACAGCGTTTCCGTCGCGACGACGCACCAGGACATTCTGGCGAAGCAGGGCATCGTGTTTTCCTCGTTTAGCGAGGCGGTGCAGAAACACCCGGAACTCATCCAGAAGTATCTAGGGTCGGTCGTGCCGGCGAACGATAACTATTTTGCCGCGCTTAATTCGGCCGTCTTTACCGACGGTTCTTTCGCGTTCATTCCGAAGGGCGTGCGCTGCCCGCTCGACCTGTCGACCTATTTCCGCATCAACCAGGCGCAGACGGGGCAGTTCGAGCGGACACTGCTCATCGCCGAGGAGGGCGCCTCGGTTAACTATCTCGAAGGGTGCACGGCGCCGATGCGCGACGAAAACCAGTTACATGCGGCCGTCGTCGAGATTATTGCGCTGGACGATGCGAGCGTGAGCTATTCGACGGTGCAGAACTGGTACGCGGGCAACGACGAAGGCGTGGGCGGCATTTTTAACTTCGTGACGAAACGGGGCAAGTGCCTCGGTAGGAACTCGCGTATCTCGTGGACCCAGGTCGAGACGGGCTCGGCGATCACGTGGAAATACCCGGGCTGCCTGCTTATAGGCGACAACTCCGTGGGTGAGTTCTACTCGGTGGCGGTAAGCAATAAATACCAGCAGGCGGACACGGGCACGAAGATGATCCACATCGGCAAGAACACGAAGAGCACGGTGATCTCGAAGACGATCTCCGCGGGGCACGGCCAGAACAGCTACCGCGGGTTGATTAAGATCATGCCGAAGGCGACGAACTCGCGGAGCTACACGCAGTGCGATTCGCTGCTCATCGGCGACCAGTGCGGCGCGCACACCTTTCCGAATATCGAAGTGAGAAATACGTCTTCGACTGTCGAGCACGAAGCCTCGACCTCGAAGATCAGCGAAGATCAGTTGTTTTACTGTCAGCAGCGCGGCATGTCGACCGACGACGCGGTCTCGACCATTATCAACGGCTACTGCAAGGAGGTGTTCGACCATCTCCCGATGGAGTTCGCCGTCGAGGCCACGAATCTGTTGGGGCTTACGCTCGAGGGCAGCGTCGGCTAGTCCGGCCAGTCCCTCGACCGTCTTGTCGAAACCACAAGGGAGCTATAACCGTACATTATGGCTATGTTGGAAATCTCGAATCTGCACGTCTCGGTCGACGGGCATGAAATTCTCAAGGGGGTCAACCTGATCGTCGATGCGGGCGAGGTACACGCGATTATGGGGCCCAACGGCTCGGGCAAAAGCACGCTCGCGCTGGCGCTGGCGGGGCATGGCGCGTATGAGGTCACGGAAGGATCGGTAACGTTTCTGGGCCACGACGACTTTTTGGACATGCCGCCGGAGGAGCGCGCGCGGCTCGGGCTCTTTCTCGCGTTCCAGTATCCGGTGGAAATCCCCGGCATATCGAATGCCTATTTCCTGCAGTCCGCGCTGAACGAGATGCGCAAGAGCCACGGCATGGAGGAATTGGACGCCTTCGAGTTTCAGGATCTTCTGGCGGAAAAAATGGAGCTGGTGAAGGTCGACCCGAGCTTTGCGGACCGGAACGTCAACGAAGGGTTCTCGGGCGGTGAAAAGAAGCGGAACGAAATCCTGCAGATGGCGGTGATGGAGCCGCGTCTCGCGATTCTCGATGAGACAGATTCAGGGCTGGACATCGACGCGCTGCGCATCGTGGCCGAAGGTATCAACAGACTGCGGGGTAAAGACCGCGCGTTTGTATTGGTGACCCATTACCAGCGGATGCTGAATTATGTGAAGCCCGATTTTGTCCATGTGCTGTACCAGGGCAAATTCGCCAAGTCCGGCGGCCCGGAGCTCGCCCTCGAACTCGAAGATAAGGGCTACGACTGGCTGAAAGAAAGTGTCCCCGCGTAGTGTGGCAAGGCGGTGAGCTGATATGATTGAATTAATGGAACGAACGGACCGTGCGCACTACGAGGCCGACCTCAAAAGGGTGCAGGCGCTCGAAAGCCCGGCGTGGATGAAGGATATCCGCGAGGCGGGTGCGGCGCGTTTTGCGGAGATGGACTTTCCGCATTACAAGCAGGAGGCCTGGCGCCTCACCAACGTTGGGCCCGTCGTCAAGACGCCGTTCCGCTCAGTCGTCGGCGAGCCTTCGGGGCACGTGACGCCCGACGATGTAGCGGCGCACTTGTATGACGCGCCGGAGTGGACGCAGCTCGTTTTCGTGGACGGGTTCCTGTCGCGGGAATTGTCACGGATGGGCGATTCAACGCAGGCCGTGCGGGTCGGGGGGATCGGCGAAGCCGTCGCCAAGGGCGACGAGATCCTCGAAGAGCATCTCGCGAAATCGGCCGAGTACACGAATGCCTTCGTGGCGCTCAATACTGCGTTTCTGCAGGACGGCGCATATATCCACGTTTCGGAAGGCGCGGCGCCGTCCGCCCCGATCCATCTTCTCTTTATCTCGACCGGCGTCGACACGATCGCGTCCTACCCGCGCAACCTGATTATTCTGGGCAAGTCCGCCGAGGCGGAAATCGTGGAGAGTTACGTTGGCCTGAACAATACGGCGGGCTACCTGAACAACGTGGTTACGGAAATCGTCATGGAGGACAATGCAACGCTCCGACGCTACAAGGTCGTCCGCGAAGGCAGCGCCGGGCACCACCTCGCAACGACCAAGGTCATGCAGGGGCGCGATACGAATTTTCACTCGTTCAGCATCTCCCTGACCGGGCAGATCGTCCGGAACGAGCTGGACGTCGTGCTTGGCGGCGAGGGCGCGAACGCGCTGCTCAGCGGTCTCTACCTCAACGACGGCGACCGGCTCATCGACAATGCGCTCCGCGTGACGCACGCCAGCCCGAAGTGCTACAGCCGGATGGCTTATAAGGGCGTGTTGGACGGCACGAGCAGATCTGTTTTTACCGGAAAGGTGCTTGTCCCGCAGGGATCGCAGCAGACGGATTCGAATCAGCTCAACAACAATCTGCTCCTTTCCGACAAGGCGACCCTCGATACGAAGCCGCAGCTCGAGATCTTTGCCGATGACGTCAAATGCACGCACGGCGCGACGATCGGCGGGTTCCCGCGCGAGCTTATCTTCTATTTCCAGAGCCGCGGCATGACAGAGGCGATGGCGCATGCTATCCTTACCTTCGGATTCGCATCGGAAATCGTCGACAAGATTAACATCGACCCCCTTCGCGAGCGGCTGTCGAAATACGTTTTCGATAAGTACAGACCGAAGTAGGGGCGCCGTGAGATGACCATGTCCACCAGCCCGCTCGAAAGCGCAAAAACCGCCGTCGAGACCTCGTCCGGCCTCGACATCGAATCCATCCGTGAGGACTTCCCCATTTTGGCCGTGAGGCCTTACGGCAAGCCTTTGGTCTACCTGGACAACGCCGCGACGAGCCAAAAACCGCGGCAGGTCATCGATGCCATCCGGCGGTATTACGAAGGCGAGAACGCCAACGTGCATCGTGGGATTCACTACCTGAGCCAGGTCGCGACGGAGAAATTCGATGCGGCACGGGAGAAGGTGCAGCACTTCGTCAACGCGGCGCACTCGCACGAAATTGTCCTTACGAGCGGGAACACCGAATCTATCAACCTCGTCGCGAGTTCCTACGGGGGCGCCTTCCTCGGGGAAGGGGACGAGATCCTCCTCACGCACATGGAGCACCACTCGAACATCGTCCCGTGGCAGTTGCTACGGGAAAAGATGGGGGTCGTGCTTAAGATCGCGCCGGTTAACGATGACGGCGAGATTATCATGGAGGACTTCGAGAGGCTTTTGGGCCCGAAAACCAAGTTCGTTTCCGTCGTCTACGTCTCGAATGCCTTGGGCACGATCAATCCCGTGAAGGAAATTGTCCGGCTCGCGCACGCCGCCGGGGCGGTCGTTCTGCTCGACAGCGCGCAGGCGGTCCCGCACCTCACGGTGGACGTGCAAGACATTGATTGCGATTTCCTGAGCTTCGCGCCCCACAAAATGTTCGGACCGACGGGCATTGGCGTGCTCTATGCTAAAGCGGAACTTTTAGAGAGAATGCCGCCATACAAAGGCGGCGGCGACATGATCAAGTCGGTGACCTTCGAGAAAACGCTCTACAACGACCTGCCCTTCAAGTTCGAGGCGGGCACGCCGAACATCGCCGGCGTGATCGGGCTCGGGGCGGCGGTCGATTACCTGACGAATATTGGAATGGACAAGATCGCCGCGCGCGAAGCGGAATTGCTCTCGTACGGGACGCGAATTCTGGAATCCATTGACGGCCTGCGCATCATCGGGCGCGCCAAAGAGAAGGCCTCGGTCCTCTCGTTCATTATGGAAAGTGCGCATCCTCACGATATAGGTCAAATACTCGATCAAGAGGGCATCGCGATACGCGCCGGCCATCATTGCACGCAGCCGCTCATGCAGCGCTTCGGCATTCCCGCCACGGCGCGTGCGTCGCTCTCGTTCTACAACACGGAAGAAGAGCTGGACGCCCTCGGCGCCGCGCTGCATAAAGTGAACGAGGTCTTCGGCTAATGTCGAACGAGCGGGCGCTGTATCAAAAGGTCATTCTCGATCACAACAAGTCGCCACGAAACTTTGGTGTGATGGAGGACCCCGATTTCGAGGCCGAGGGCTACAATGCATTGTGCGGCGACCAGTTCCGTGTGTATTTGAGGATAAAAGACGGGATCATCGAAGAGGTGCAATTCGAGGGTTCCGGTTGCGCGATTTCCAAGTCGTCGGCATCGATCATGACGACGCTGCTCAAAGGGAAAACCCGCGAGGAGGCGAAACTCCTCTTCGACAATTTTAAGGGCATGATCACCTCCAATCCGGATGCGTCTTTCGACGCGAAGGAATTGGGGAAACTGATCGTGTTCAGCGGAGTGCGCGAATTCCCCATCCGCGTCAAGTGTGCGACGCTCGCGTGGCACACGCTTCTGGCCGCGCTCAAAGGCGAAGCGGACACCGTCAGCACCGAATGAAACGGTCGCTACGGATCCGGGGCGGAGGCACTCAATGGATTCGCCACCCGTTTCAATGCTACACTATGTGCTAAATTCTCAGGAATGCGATCCACTGAGAACGAGCAGAAGGGGTTAACCGTAGGAGAAGGTCGGAACGAGCATGACGAAGGTACTCTCAGAAAACTACGAGGTGTTGAGCGTTGACGAGACGCTGTGCCGCATGCGTGAAAAACTTGCGAAAGTGGTGCCAGACGTGGAACTTCCGCTTAAGGCCGAGCTCGCGCATAAGATAAACCAACTCAAGATCGAACGGAACGCGGTCGTCCTAGGACACAATTACATGGAGCCCGCGCTCTTTCACTTCGTGACCGACTTCACGGGCGATTCTCTCGAACTTTCCCGTTCGTCAACCGAGACGGACGCGGATATCATTGTGTTTTGTGGCGTCCAATTCATGGCCGAAACGGCCAAGGTGCTTAGTCCGGATAAGATGGTGCTCCTGCCTTCCGACAAGGCGGGGTGCTCATTGGCCGCCGGGATGACGGTGGAAGACTTACGGCAACTTAAACGGGACTATCCCGGCGTGCCCGTCGTGACCTACGTCAACACCTACGCGGAGGTCAAGGCGGAATCGGATTACTGTTGCACCTCAGGCACGGGGAAGGCCGTCGCGCAGTATCTATTCGATCAGGGTCACGACCACATCCTATTTCTTCCAGACGAATATTTGGGCCGCAACACCGCGAACGAATTGGGCGTCAACTTCGCCTTGCCGGGCTTTCTCCGGGGCCAGCGTACGGAAATCGGCCCGGAGCGAACGCTAATCGGCTGGCGTGCACGCTGCGAGGTGCACGAGCTATTCAACGTCGAGGACATCCGCGCCGTCAGGAAGCAGTATCCTGAGGTCGTGATCGTCGCCCATCCCGAGTGCAGTCCGGAGGTGATCGCGGAATCGGATGTCACCGGCAGCACGAAACAGATGATCCAGGCGGTGCAGGAGATGGACGCGCCGAAATTCCTGCTCCTGACCGAGTGCAGCATGGGCGACAACATCGTGGCGGAGAACCCGGACAAGGACATGCTCCGGCTATGCAGCTTCAGGTGTCCGCACATGAGCACGATCACGATGGAGGACACGCTCGAAGCGCTCGAGAAACTGCAATATCAAATCGAGCTTCCGGCCGACATCATCGAGCGCGCCCGCATCCCCATCGACCG
>JASJYE010000464.1 GCA_030123645.1 Candidatus Hydrogenedentota bacterium
CGCAGGAGCATGTGTCCGACTATCTCATCCAAGGCAAAACGGGCGGCATACTTCCTGCAATTGTGGAAGCCGTGAAGGCGAAGTTGAAGGTCTGACGCGACGCTTACTGGAGCGCAGAACTATCTGCCCCGAGTGCTATTCAGCGGGGGCCTTATCTTCCAATCCCGTGTGAAGACAGCCATGATCGGCAACAGCCGCACGATGGTCCGCGCCAAGGCTCAAGGCCAGTGTGACGGCCGCGCGCCCGGGAGCGCTGACTACCGGAAGAAAAAGGTTTACACGGCCGCTTCCAGCCATTAGAATAGATCGCTGTCCCAAGAAATCGGCTGTTTTGCAGACATCAACGGAATGGATCTCGATCGAGAGAATCAAAGGAGAAGTGATCATGCGTATTCCAGCCTACCGCACTATGCCTTATCTGGCGACGGCCCTTGCAATAATCGCTCTGCTACCGGCCGCGGCCTTCGCGGCCGACGGACCCGTGGGCGAGTGGAACATTTTGGTCGAAGCCGAGGGCCAGCCGTCTCCAGCTACCCTTACCATAGTCGAGGAAGACGGCAAGTACAGCGGCACCGCCGTGAGCGATCAAGGCCTAACGGAACTCTCCGATATTAGCTACGAAGACGGCGAGTTGTCCTTCACGATTTGGATTGAGGAAGCGGGCATGTCCATCGGTTTTACGGGGACTATCGACGGCGATTCGCTTGAAGGCAATTTCGAGATTCCAGACATGGGAGTTCTGCTGCCCACGACCGGAACCCGGGGGGGCGGGACGCCTGCCATCGTTGGAACGTGGAAACTTATGGTCGAGTCGCAGCTGGGCAACAACCCCCGCGACCTCGTCGTCAACGCGGACAAAACCGGCACCTACGGCGGCGGCGACTTCGATGATTTCCCCATCTCGAACCTCGAGATCGACGGCGACATGGTCCAATTCGACGTCACCCTGTCCCTCCAAGGGCAAGATTTTCCTTCCCACGTCACCCTGACGCTGGACGCTAACAAAATCAAAGGCAAGCTGGACTACGGTTTCGGCGAAAGCACGATCGTGGGCGAAAAGGAAGTCAGCTCCATCGTCGGCACGTGGGCCATGGCCGGCGAGTCCGAGATCGCGGGACCCATCAAGCGGACCTGGGTGTTCAACGACGACATGACCGGCAAATACTCCGGCGACATTGGCTCTTTCGATATTTCCAACGTCAAAGTTGACGGCAATGTCGTAACCTTTGATGTGACCCTGGAGGCTCAGGGCCAGGAATTGCACGCGAAGTTTAGAGGCACTTTGGAAGGCGGCGTACTTTCCGGCGACCTTGATTATGGTTTTGGAACGCTTAGCATGAAAGGCGAGAAAGAAGCCAGTTAACAGCGCCCGGCGCGTTGTTGCTTTTTTTGACTCGTGCCCACGGGGGACGGCCACCGTGCCGTTCCCTATGAGCCTGTTTTCCAACCGTACACATCCGGTCGCGGTCGTTCGTTGGGCTTTTTCCCCAGAGGTGGTCCTTCGCGGATTACAAGCTAGAGTTCCCCGAAGCGAGCTCTCTCTCGGCTTGAACGCATCGGGCGTCATCGGTTAGGCTCGTTTTTGTCTTAAGGAGCGAATCCTATGCGTCTGCGTATGAGGCAAATCTGCCTGGTTGCCCGCGATCTGGATCAAGTGGAGACAGATCTTACTGCCGTATTCGGAACGAGAGTCTGCCGCCGTGACCCCGGCGTTGGCAGACATGGGCTGCACAATTTTCTTATGCCCATCGGAAACAATTTTCTCGAAGTCGTGTCGCCCCTGGAAGAGGGCACGACAGGCGGCCGATATCTCGATCGGCGAGGCGGCGACGGCGGGTATATGGTCATCATGCAGACGTCGGATATAAAGGAAGCACGCAAGCGCGTGAGTGACCTGGGAATCCGGCTTGTCGCCGACGGGGTGCGTGAAGATACGGACGGCATCCAACTTCATCCGAAAGACGTGCCGGGCGCGATTGTCGAGTTGCGCTGGAATGAAGGGGATGATGATGACGCGGGGCCTTGGTGGCCTGCTGGTCCCGATTGGAAACCGGCGGTTCGAAGGCATGTAATTACGGCGATGGTGGCCGCGGAACTTCAATCGAGCGACCCGGCCGCATTGGCGGCCCGCTGGAGCGAAGTCCTGGGCAAGCCCGTTGAGCAGGGCGATTCGGGCGCAGCGACGATTTCGCTGGCCGACGCGACGCTCCGCTTTGTTGACGAGCGAGACGGGCGCGGCGAAGGACTTGGCGGACTCGATGTGG
>JASJYE010000465.1 GCA_030123645.1 Candidatus Hydrogenedentota bacterium
GTCGTTGCCTTTGAGCCTCTCCAAAGTCGCTCCGATACGGTCGGCCTCGTTAAGCGCAGGGATGATCACGGAAATAGAAGGCCGCTCAGGCGCATGCGTCGCGTCGGCTTGTGCCCGCTCCCACGCCGCCAGGTCTTCCGGCCGGTCGACATCGTCCAGAGGCGCGAGCAACGCGCAGCCGAGCTTCAGTTTCGCAATCTTTGAGCGTGTCGACTCCAATACCCGATCCGTTCCCCAATCGACATTCAGGAAAATTTCGGGGAGGGCCTTGAGCGCAGCGGTCCGCCGCATGCCGATGAGATAGTATCCGCCATCGGTCGCCGGGCCGAGCACAAGGTCGTGGCGCTTGAGGGCGTCGAAAGCGGCTTGAAGGATCCCGCCCGTGATTTCAGGGCTGTCGATGCCCGTGATGACAATCCGATCCGGGTCCTCAGAGAATGCCGTCTGGAAGGCGTCCGCCATGCGCTCGCCCAAGTCGTTACCCGACTGTTCACGGTATCGGACGTCCTTCCCGAGCCACTTCTCCATCTGATCGTGGCTCCCTCCAACGAATCGAAGCTCAATTGAGAGGTCGCGGATAGCTTGGTGCGTCCTCACTGCGTGTTCGGTCATTTTTCGCTGGAGGCCGGCGGCACCCTCCGGCCCGAGCGCGGGAATCAGCCGGGTCTTTGTCTTCCCGGGTTCGGGATAGCGCGTGAAGATGATGAGTCGCTCCTGGCCCGCGGGCGGTGTTCCGCCGGAGAGATAATATTTGAGAGCGGACAAGAATATTGTCGAAAGGATCTTGTAGCTCGCGCCGAGGACGCCGCGGAAGGTGCCTGAAACCTTGGAGCGCCCGACGCGTTTACGGTAATCAACAGGGACTTCAGTCACGGGCACGCCTTGCAGCGCGGCCTTAATCTGCATTTCCACCGTCCAGCCGTAGTCGGGGTCTGCCATGGCAAAACGCTGTAGCGTCGTGTAGCGTATGGCCCGAAACGGGCCCAGGTCCGTGTAGCGAAGGCCCCAGAAAAGCCGCATCAGGTAGCAGGCGAGCCGGTTTCCGAATCGCGCTTGAGGCGTCAGGGCGCCTCGTTCGGCCTTGCCCAGGATGCGCGAGCCGATGACCATGTCCACCTCGTCGCGCAGGATCGGATCGACGAGCGAAGCCATCTGTTCCGGGTGATCGCTGAAGTCGGCGTCGAGAAACACGACTATGTCCGGCCGGTCGAGCGCATCGATCCCCGCGAGGCAGGCCGACCCGTAGCCCCGGCGCGGCTCACGCACCACGCGCGCGCCGTTTTTTTCTGCGACTGCTTCCGTGCCGTCTTTGGAACCGTTGTCGGCGACGATGACCTCGTCTACCCAGTCCGGGATCGCATTCAGAACCTTGGCGATCGAGTGGGCTTCGTTAAGGGCGGGGATGATGACGGAAACGCGTGCATGATCGCGCATGTCAGACGGCCTCGGGCGCGGCCCTTGGATGCCAGCGCGTATACCATTCCCACAGGGCAATGGCAAGCACAGGGGCGTACTCGATCCACACGACCCGATTGTGAAAGAAGAGGACGTTGTCCTGTGCGGTGAAGTAAAACTTGAGGTAGTACATCGGCAGCATGAGCGTCAGGACGAGCATCGACGGCCTTGGACTTAGCGCCAAGAAGGGAACGATCCACAAGTAGTACCACGGGAATTGTGTCGGGCTGAGCATAAAGATCGCCGCGACAACCAGCACAATCCGGTTGCAGATCTCCTGTCGCGAGCCGGCGGGTTTCATCGACCACATCGTGGTCCAAGCTATCAGCACGACGAACACGGCGACTCGCGCGATCAAGTCGGCGCTCCCTCTCTGCAGGCCGAGAAGGCCGGACGCAATCTCCGTCCCTTTGGCAAAGACCATGAACAGTGCGTCGTTCATCTCCCAGCGCTCGCCGTATGCGAGAAGCCCCGATCGGTCGCCCAGCGCCATACTGGCGAAGACGGGTATGGCCAGGAGCCCGAGCAAGAGCGTGAAGACAGTCGCCGCGGCAGCCCACTGCCCTCGAGAGGTCTTCGTCCCCCGATATAGAAGTAGGCCAATCAAGAAAGGCCAAATTTTCACGCCGATGGCAAGCGCTAAGGCCGAAGCGGAACGGATGGGCCTGTTTCCCAAGGCGAAAAGGAGGGCGAGCAACGCGAACGGAAGAACGAGGACATCCATATGCACCGAGTTGAAAGTCTCCTTGATGACGATCGGGTTCCACCAGTAGATTGCCAGTAAGTGTAGCGGCTTGCCCAAGGC
>JASJYE010000466.1 GCA_030123645.1 Candidatus Hydrogenedentota bacterium
CAAGACGGAGATCGCGCGGCGGCTTTCGCGTCTGGTCGATGCGCCCTTTGTGAAGGTGGAGGCATCGAAGTTTACCGAGATCGGCTATGTCGGGCGCGACTGCGAATCGCTGATCCGCGACCTTATGGAGGTGGCGGTAAACCTTGTGCGCGAGGAAATGCGCAAATCGTGCGCGGTGAAGGCCCACGAACGGGCCGAACGCCGTCTGCTCGATCTGCTGTTGCCGCCGCGGCCCACGGGGCCCCAACACGTGTACCGCCCGATGGACCCGTCGGCCGGGGACGAGGCGTCGGCACAGAAGTCTCCGCAAGAGGAGGCGGAGGCGCGAACGCGAGAGATGCTGAGGAAGAAACTTGATGCGGGCGATCTGGACGACCGCGAAGTGGAAGTCGAAGTCCGGGACACGGGCCAGCCCGCGATGATGCAAATGTTCACGAACACGGGCATGGAGGAAATGGGCATCAATATTCAGGAGATGATGGGCAAGATGATGCCGCAGCGCTCTAAGCGCCGAAAGATGAGTGTGGCGGAGGCCAGGGTCGTTCTGGAGGAAGAAGAGCTCGAGGAGTTGCTCGACATGGACAAGATCATTCCGCTGGCGGTGGAGCGGACGGAGAACACGGGCATCGTTTTCTTGGACGAGATCGACAAGATCGCGGGGAAAGGCTTCCAGGGCGGGCCGGATGTTTCCCGCGAGGGGGTGCAACGGGACATCCTGCCGATCGTCGAGGGGAGCACCGTCCCGACGAAATATGGACCGGTGCGCACGGACCATATCCTCTTTATCGCGGCGGGTGCATTTCACATGACGAAGGTGTCCGACCTGATTCCCGAGCTGCAGGGGCGCTTCCCCATCCGTGTCGAACTGAAGAGTTTAGACACGGCGGACTTCGCGCGCATCTTGCGCGAGCCGAAGAATTCGCTCATCCGGCAGTACCAGAGCCTGCTTGCAACAGAAGGCGTCGAACTCGAGATTACCGATGACGCCATCGAAGAAATGGCACGGATCTGCCAGGAAGTAAACGATGAGACAGAGAACATAGGCGCGCGGCGGCTTCACACCATTATGGAATATCTCCTCGAAGAGATTTCCTACGACGCAAACGATCGCGCTGGAGAGAAGGTCGTGATCGACGGGGCGAAGGTGCGCGAGCGACTTGCCGGCCTGGCCGAGAAACCCGATCTCAAGAAGTACGTCCTCTAGGCCGCAGACCGAATGCTACGATTCGCCCCACTCGAAGATTTGGGTCTTAGCGTCGCGGCCATGTCGGAGAAGTCCGATGGCAATTGCGCACACGCAGACGCTAGACGGCGGGTCTGTGAAGCCGCAGGCGCTTCTTACGAGCGCTTGACTTTGTTGAAGCAGGTGCATGGCGATTGCGTGCTCCCCGCCAACGCGTCGCACGGAGGCGAAGCAGCCGCGAGAGAGGGCGACGGGCTGGTCACGGACGAAGCTGCGAGGCCGGTCGGGGTTCTCGTCGCCGATTGTGTCCCGGTCTATCTATTCGATCCGGTGAAGTGCGCCGGTGGAATCGTTCACGCGGGGCGGGCCGGCACGTATTCGCGCATCGCGCAGCGCGCCGTTCGGGCCCTCGAACGGAACTACGGCGTACTGGCGAGGGACCTTCACGGCTTCATTGGGCCATCGGCCGGGCCCTGCTGCTACGAAGTCTCAGTTGAACTCGCCCAGGCCTTTGAAGAGCGTGGCCTTCCCGCCAGGCAACGCCATCTCGATCTTTGGGAGGCAAACGTCCTCCAGCTCGAGGGAGGCGGCGTCCCGCGTAGCCAGATTGCGCTAGCGGGAATCTGCACCATTTGCGACACCCGGTTTCACTCCCATCGACGCAAGCCGGATGGGGGACGCAATCTAGCCCTGCTCGCTCTTTGACCAGATGCCGCTTTTTCGCGGGCATTTATTTGAGTTTACCAGTCTCAGCGGTCGATTTACGCAGAATCATCATATTAGTCATGCCGATACTTTGAAATTCCAGCCTGCCGAGATCCGCTAGCTATTTGCGTGGGTATTGCGTCCGCTAAACTCCCTGTGCTAAACTGTTTTTCGCATTTTGGAGTGCTTGCGAAGAGTGGGCTTGGACCCACTCTTTTTAGTTGTGGAAGCCGTTTTTGGGCTCCAAGAACGGATAGGCGAAGTGCGCCTAAGGAGCAGGCGTGGAGGCACTAGAGGTTGTTCGGCGGGTCTGGGAGGAGTTGGGACCGGAACTCGCGGAAATGGGATTTGAATTGATTGAGGTGGAGTTCG
>JASJYE010000105.1 GCA_030123645.1 Candidatus Hydrogenedentota bacterium
CGACCTCGAAATGCTCATGGGGGGCCGCTGGGTCCCCGACTAGAATCCTGCAACCGCCGAGAAATGGCACTGCCGCCGTCGAGGTCGAAAGTCGAGAAAAGTCTCGTCAGATACCAAACCGGTGGTTCCGGGTAGGAATCCGGTGAGCTATCCGGGTTAGCGTTGTCCGCCGACACGCATGTCGATGGCGTAGACGGATGTCCGCGCGGTAATGAACAGGGTCTTGCCGTCTTTGCCTCCGAAGGTGACGTTGGACGGGCCTTCCGGTACGTCGATGGTTTCAAGCTTGGTCCCGCCGGGGCTATAGACGGTAACGCCCTGGCCCGCAAGATACAGGTTGCCCCTTTCGTCCAGCGTTATGCCGTCGGCGCCTTCGGGGGCGAACTCGCGCTTGTTCGACAAGCTGCCATCCGCGGCGATGGAGTAGGCATAGGTCTTGTTACCGCCGTGATCGGCTACGTAGAGGGTTTTGCCGTCAGCGGTGCCGATGATTCCATTGGGCCGCACCATGTCATCGATGATGCGCCGGGTTTTGCCATTAGGTGCGATGTAGTACACGTGCTCGCCATCTTGAGGTTTTTCGTCCCGGCGAAAGTAGCGCGGGTCGCTAAAGTAGACACCGCCCTTGGCGTCGACCCACAGGTCATTGGGGCTGTTGAAGGGCTTGCCGTCGTAACTATCCACCAGCACCGTCGTTGCCCCGTCCTCTCCGTAGCGTACGATACGCCCATTATTCTGCTCGCAGGCAAAGAGCGTTCCCGCTGAGTCGAAGTAGAGGCCGTTGGACCCGGCTGACTCCGCATTGAAGTCGGACAGATCTCCGCTAAGCGACAATTTGTGGATGATCGATTTCCCCAAGTCGGTAAAAAACAGGTTGCCGTCCTTATCGACGGCGGGGCCTTCGGTGAAGACGTGATTCGTGGAGACTCGTTTCATTTCCGCGCCCTCGGCGACGAGGGATTCGGCGTGGGATGGCCCGGCGGCAAATGCCACGCCGAAAACGCACACGGCCAGGGAGAGACGTATAGCGCTGTTGCTCATGTTCTGATACTCCTTTTCCGACTATTTGGCCGGCATTTCCCATATGGACCTGCCCGCGCCCACCGCGGGCTGATTTCCATTGACCCTAATCCTCTTTAATGATGATGTCAATAGCGATTCCGCCTCCAGGGCCTGTCTATGGTCGGGAAGTGCTGTTCGTGCGAATTCGGGCAGACTTCCCCTAAGGTCAGTTAACCAGGCTCGGAGCCATGATTGAGAAGGAGGACAGGGCAAACGCATCTAAATCCAAATTAATCCACCGGCTGTGCCGGTGAGAATTCAAAAGGTTCCACCGTTCCAGCCTTTGTCTTTTTGACAGGATGAACAGGATGAACAGATTTTTCCAGTCTCTTTTTTTCACCACAAAGTACACGAATCGCACGAATATCTGCCTGCATAGTTTCTTCGTATTCTCTGTGGTCTATTTTCCCTTTTTCGCGCTCTTTTCTTAATCGCACAAACACCGCAACGGCCTCTCTTGCTTTTCCTTGTGTTCTATGCGATTTTCCGGTTCAATCTCGCATGCATTGCGATTCTATGACAGGCTTCAATATCCTGCTCATCATGTAAATCCTATTAATCCTGTCGAAAAAAAGCTTTCGGTGTAGGCCCTTTTTAAGGGCCTTCCTCAAGCCACCAGTTCTACTGGTGGTTCTGACCAGGAATCGGCCCTCTTGCAAATTCCTCTGGGACGACTGTGTCGGAGAACGTCATCTTTATCTAAAAGGCAATCGCGCCCTCGCGCTCGAGTTTTTCGATCTGCTCATCGTCGTATTCGAGTTCGCGGAGAATTTCTTTTGTGTGTTCGCCCAGCAATGGCGCCGACCGTTGGATCTCCCCTGGCGACTTGCCGAAATGAAACGGGACCCCCATAACCCGCATCGGACCTATCGTGGTATGGTTTATGACCAAGTCCATGTCGTTCGCCGCCACCTGCGGATGATCGAAAAATTCTGCGGCGCCGCGCACCGCGCCGCATGGGACTCCTGCGTCCTCCAGAAGCGCCTCCCACTCGACCGATTTTTTCTGAAGCATGATGGGATCGATCAACTCGGCCAATTCCTTGTAGCGTTCGACTCGTTCGGGGATGGTCGCGTAGCGGGAATCTTCGGCAAGCGCGGGCAGGCCGAGAACCAGGCACAACGAACGCCAAAATTTATCCTGAGTGGCGCCGACGAAAATATGCCCATCTTCAGTCTCGAACATTTTATAGGGGTAGGCGCCCGCGCCCCCTTCTTCCTCCTTCTCCAGCGCCTGGCAAAACGCGTGGGGTTGAACGACCATGACCCCTTGCAAGAGCGATGTCTCCACCAACTGCCCCTCGCCCGTCCGTTCGCGGTGAAAGAGCGCGGCAAGGACCGCGCCGAGCGCCAGCGTCGCCGTCTGAATATCGATAAACACGGGCGCGGCGACCGAGACTTTGCCCGAAGTGGCCTCATTCGATTTCGCGATGCCGCCCATGGATTGCAGGATGCCATCGTAAGCCGGCTTTTCCGACAGGGGGCCTTTCGAGCCGAAGCCGGTCGAGGTGCTATAAATCAGCTGAGGATTGAGGGCCGCGAGGGTGTCGTAGTCCACCTTGAGTTTTTTGGCCGCCCTCGGCCGGAAATTGGTCGTTACGACATCCGCGGTCTGCACCAGGTCGTACACCACTTTCAACCCCGCCTCGGTGCGTAAATCAACCGCAAGCCCCCGCTTGTTCCGATTCCAGCCAACGAAGATGCGTGACTCGCCGGCGATGAAGGGCCCCACCTGGCGGGTAGGGTCTCCGCCCAGAGGCTCGACCTTGATCACATCCGCGCCCAAGTCGCCCATCAACGTGGCGTGGTAGGATCCGGCCAGAAAAGCGCCGAAATCGAGTACTCGAATGCCCTGTAACGGGCCTGATGCTGAACGCTCCATTTCTCTCTCTGGCACTGGATGACCCTCCTTAATCCGCTAAAGCGCCTTGACGTGTGAACGGCAGTCCGGCAGTGAAGCAGGTGGCGGCCTAAGCGTGAAACACCTGCTGCGTCAGTATCCCGAGTTAGTTGGGAGGATTCAAGTGTCCAGTTTGGACCTGGGAGTACGCGCCCCCATGCCACCCACCACTCAGCGAGGGCAGAGACGCAGCCCGTAGAGCGTAGCACGAGGCTCAGAACGCTAAGGACCCTGTCGAAACTCGGCGGATACTCAAAGCGGACTCTGTGCGACGACATCGCAACACCTTTGGCAGACTATCCCAAGAATATCTCGACGACCGCAAGCATCTTAAGACGCATTCTCGGATAGCTCGAATCCTTGAGAAGTACGCTAAGGATTGGCAAAACTGGCCGCTTGGGAGCATCACTCGAAGCGATCTGGTTGAGTTGCGGGACAGCGAATGAGGTGTCTGTGCTGTGCGCTGGAGCGACATCGATGCGGACCAGAACGTCTGGCTGCTCAAAGCTGAACAGACGAAAGCCGGTAGACGGCACGAGGTAGCTCTGAATGCCCACGCGCTTGAAATCCGCACTCTCACCTGCTTAGATCAAACACTATCATCCTCAAAATCATATTCGGAGGCTGTCGGCTACTTTTGAACCCCGCAAGCTCCATATGGGAAAAGTCGGGCAATATTAAGGAACAAGGCGGCAACCAACTGCCGTAGCAAGTGATCAATTAGAGTCCTTTTCGATATTATTGAGAAACTACAAAAACACTGGTTCACTGCGGGAGGGAAGATGACACTATCGAAACTGTTGATTGCGAACCGTGGCGAGATCGCGATTCGCGTGATCCGCTCAGCCGCGGACATAGGGATCGCGACCGTGGCGATCTACTCAGAGGACGACGCGGAGTCGCTGCACGTCCACAAAGCGGATGCGGCGGTGGCGCTCGCCGGGCGTGGCGTGCGGGCGTATCTGGACGGGCCGCAGATCGTGCAGTTGGCGCGCGAGGCCGGCTGCGACTCGGTGCATCCGGGCTATGGCTTCCTGGCGGAGAGCACCGAGTTCGCGCGGGCGTGTGAGGCGGCCGGGCTGCGCTTTGTGGGACCCGCTGTGGAGACGCTCGAGCTGTTCGGGGACAAGGTGGGGGCGCGCGAGGTTGCGGCGGCCCATGATGTGCCGGTGCTCGCCGGCAGCGATGGCGCTACCAGCCTGGCGCAGGTGCGGGCCTTCTTCGAGGCGCTGCCGCCCGGCGAGGCGATGATGATTAAGGCGGTGGCGGGCGGTGGGGGCCGAGGAATGCGCGCGGTGACGAGCGCCGACGCGATCGAAGAGACCTTCGAGCTGTGCCGGTCGGAGGCGGAGGGCGCTTTCGGCAACGGGTCGTTGTACGTGGAGCAGATGATCTCACGCGCCCGCCACATCGAGGTGCAAGTGCTGGGCGACGGGACGGACGTGATCCACCTGGGCGAGCGGGAATGCAGCGTGCAGCGCCGCTATCAGAAAATCGTCGAAGTGGCGCCGGCGCCGGCGCTCGAGGAGGGGCTGCGAGCCCGCATTCTGGCGGCGGCGATGCGGCTGGCGGCGGGGGTGAAGTATCGCAGCCTGGGCACCTTCGAGTTCCTGGTTGACGCGGACGACGCGGGTGACGACGCGCCGTTCTACTTCATTGAGACGAACGCCCGGATCCAGGTTGAGCACACCGTCACGGAGGCGGTGACGGGCGTTGATTTGGTCGCGGCGCAGCTAAGGGTTGCGGGAGGGCGCACGCTCGGTGCGATGGGACTGACGCAGGATCGGATCCCGGCGCCGCGCGGCTTCGCGATTCAGGCGCGGGTCAATATGGAGACGCTGACCGCCGACGGCGAGATACGCCCCGCGAGTGGGACGCTGACCGCCTTCGAGCTGCCGTCGGGACCGGGGGTGCGCACGGACACTTACGGTTACGTGGGCTACACGATAAACCCTGCGTTTGACTCACTGCTGGCGAAGGTGATCGGGCATTCGGAGTCGGCGGACTTCGAGGATGCGGTGCGGCGGACGTCTCGGGCGCTTAGCGAATTCCGCATCGAGGGGGTGGCGACGAATCTCGACCTATTGCAGAACCTGATGGCCCATCCAGACTTCCGGGCGGGGCAGATTGACACGCGCTTCGTGGAGGAGCATGCGGCTGAGCTGGTCCAAGGCGGGGCGGGGCGGCATCCGCACCGCTACGTCGAGAAAGAGAAGGCGGCGCAAACGCCCAGCGGAAAGGAGGGTCTCGTCGGCGCGCAGGTCGATAAAACGGATCCCTTGGCGCTCTTTGCCCACAACCGCGCCTCGAAAAACTCTGAGGTGGACTCCGGCGCGGCCATCGCGGCTGAGGCGCCGGATCTGACCGCACCGGACGGCTCGGTGGGGGTCCCGGTGCCGATTCAGGGTACGATCGTGAGAATATCGGTGGCTCCGGGCGACGAAGTGCGGAAGGGCCAGCAACTGGCAGTGCTCGAGGCGATGAAGATGGAACACATCATTGTCGCAGACCGAAGCGGAATCGTGCGCCGGGTTGCGTTGGCCGAGGGAGACGTCATCCAGGAGGGCTATCCGCTGGTCTTTATCGAGGAAGCGGAGGTAGAAGGCGGCGCTGTGGAGGCGGAGGAAGAGTTGGACCTCGATCTCATCCGCGACGATCTGGCGCTGCTCTTCGAGCGGCGCGCATACACGCTGGACGAGAACCGGCCAGAGGCAGTGGCGCGGCGGCGCAAGAAGGGCCAGCGGACCGCACGGGAGAATATCGAGCGCCTGGTGGATCCGGGGTCGTTCCAAGAGTACGGGCGATTGGTCGTGGCTTCGCAGCGGGCGCGGCATTCCCAGGAGTATCTCCGCAGGCGCACTCCAGCCGATGGGTTGGTAGCGGGACTTGCGACCATCAACGGGCATCTATTCCCAGATGATCGGGCGCGTTGTATCATCGTCCATTACGACTACACGGTGTTGGCAGGCACTCAGGGGATGCGCAATCATAAGAAGCAGGACCGGATGTACGAGCTGGCCAACCGCTTCCGGATCCCCGTGGTGCTATTCGGGGAGGGCGGCGGCGGGCGGCCGGGCGACACAGGAAGTGAGGGTGGAGTGGGAATCGAGCCCACCACATTCACGGAGTTCTCGAGACTGAGCGCGCGGGTGCCGATGGTGGGTGTGACGTCTGGGTATTGCTTTGCGGGGAACACGGCGCTGCTGGCCTGCTGCGACGTGATCATCGCGACCGAGGGCTCGACGATCGCGATGGGCGGGCCCGCGATGATCGAGGGGGGCGGACTGGGGATCTACACGCCGGAGGAATGCGGGCCGATGTCCTTCCAGGTCCCGAACGGCGTGGTGGACATCCTGGTGAAGGACGAGAACGAGGCAGTCGATGTCGTGAAGCAGTACCTTTCGTACTTCCAGGGGTCGGTCACCGAGTGGTCGGTGCCGGACCAACGGCGCCTGCGGCATATCGTGCCCGAAAACCGAGTGCGGATGTACGACATGCGAGAGGTAATCGAAACGCTGGCCGACGAGGGCTCCGTCCTGGAGATTCGCAGAGAGTTTGGGGTCGGGATTATCACAGTCCTGTTCCGAGTGGCGGGTAGGCCGATGGGGCTGATCGCCAACAACCCCCATCACCTGGCGGGCGCGATCGACAGCGACGGTTCGGACAAGGGGGCCCGCTTCCTCCAGCTTTGCGACGCCTTTGACCTGCCGATACTGAGTATTATCGATTGCCCTGGGATCATGGTGGGTCCCGAGGTCGAGAAGACGGCGCTGGTGCGGCACTGTGTGCGCCTGTTCAACACCGGCGCAAATCTCTCGGTGCCTATGTTCACCCTGGTCATTCGCAAGTCCTATGGGCTGGGCGCACAGGCGATGTGCGGGGCGGGCTCGATGGTGCCGTTCTTCACGACGGCCTGGCCGACAGCCGAGTTCGCGGGGATGAACATTGAAGGGGGGATCAAGCTGGGCTACCGCGCCGATCTCGAGGCGATCGAGGACCCGGAGGAGAGGCTGCAACGATTCGACTCGATGGTGGCGGCGGGCTACGAAGAGGCGAAGGCGATCAATAAGGGGGTATACACGGGGATCGACGACGTGATCGACCCGGCCGAATCGCGGGACTGGATCGTGGCAGGGCTGCGCAGTCTGCCGCCCACGCCGGTGCGGACGGAGAAAAAGCGCCCTTACATCGATACGTGGTAAGGGGCAATATCTCAGCCAGGCAAGCAGTCGCGGGTCCGGAAAAGTAGTGGGGGGGGGCAGCGAAGCTGGGGGACTCTTGGGAGCGCTAAACACCCTCATACACATTCGCCTCAACCAGCGCCTGGCCAACGGCTTCAGGACGCGGCTCTTCGAGCGCCTGGCACGCTTGCCTATGAAGACGCTGGACGACCACCGGATCGGCGATTCGGTGTATCGCGTCATGCACGACGCCCCGGCCGTCAATACGATCTGTTACCGATTGACCATGGCGCCCTTCTTCCTACTCCTTAGCCTTGGAATCCAACTCTACCTCTTGAGTTATAGCTACGGCGAAGTGGCGCCCGAAATCGTTTGGATTGCCTTGTCGCTATTCCCCATCGCTCTTCTGACCACATTTCCGTTGTCGGGCCTGATGCGCCGGCTAAACCAAAAGAGCCGCGCCTCGGGGTCTGCCACGACCAACGCCATCGAAGAAAGCATGAGCAACATCCAGGCCGTGCAGAGTCTAGCCCGCATCGCTCACAGCCCATTGGCGATTCGCCGCGTAAGTTGTTCGGCGA
>JASJYE010000467.1 GCA_030123645.1 Candidatus Hydrogenedentota bacterium
CTAACTCGCAATGACACAGTGGGGTGATTCATTCCGGTGAGCTATCCGGGCTAACTCGCAATGACAGGGGAGGGGGCGGCAACGGTTTCTTTTGGTCCTGCCTTTTCTTTTTCCAGAGGAAAGGTCCTTCCGGACAGTATGATTAAGGTCAGCCTGGCCGCGGATTTCCAGCACTCGATCTACCGTCCGTCTAGCTTCTTTTCGGTTTCTTTTGGTCCTACCTTTTCTTTTCCCAAAGAAAAGGTAGGTTAGAAGGCGGAGGGGTCTTGTACGCCGGAGGGTTCGGTGCTGGGGGTGCCGCGGTGGGTCATGTAGTCTCCGACGACCATGTCCTTGTAGCCTTTGCCAGGACCGACCATGGGCATGACGAGGGCGTAGGGGTCGACCATGACTTCTAGGAACGCGGGGCCGTCGAAAGCGGTGAATTCGACGAGCGTCTCTTTTAGGTCTTTGCGATCGGTGACGCGGCGGGCGAATTCGTAGCCGTCGGCCTTGGCGGCTTTGACGAAATTCTTTTTGTGGAGGGATTTATCGGTGCCGGAGTAGCGCTCATCGAACATGAGCGTCTGCCATTGGCGGACCATGCCGTCGCCTAGGTTGTTGAGGAGAAGTATCTTGACCGGGAGGCCGTAGGTGGTGACCGTTTCCATCTCGCCGATGTTCATGCGGATGCTGCCGTCGCCATCGACGTCGATGACCAATTTGTCCGGATAGGCGAACTGTGCGCCTATGGCGGCGGGCAGGCCGAAGCCCATGGTGCCCATGCTACCCGAGGTCAGGAAGCTGCGAGGCCGGTGGAAGTCGATGTACTGTGCGGCCCACATCTGGTGCTGGCCTACGCCCGTGCTGATGATCGCGTCGCCTTTCGTGATCTTATTGAGCTCCTCGAGCACTTCCTGAGGTTGGATGAGATCGGATTCGCGGTTGAAGTTGAGGCAGTGCCGTTTTTTGAGTTCCTGAAGGTGATCGACCCAGTGTGTGAAATCCTTCTTGAAATCGGCGCCGGCTTCCAAGAGCTCGCGTAATGTGCGGCCCGCGTCGGCATTGTGGGACCAAGTCACGCCGACGACCTTGTTGATCTCGGCGGCGTCGATGTCGATATGCGCGATGTTTTTGGTATTGGGCGCGAACTCGGCCACGTTTCCGGCAACGCGGTCGTCGAAACGAGAGCCAATGGCGATGAGGAAATCGCAGTCCTCGACGGCGTAATTGGCGTAGGCGGTTCCGTGCATGCCGAGCATGTGCATCGAGAGGCGGCTGGTCGTGTCAATGGACCCGATGCCCATGAGTGTCGTGACTGCGGGGATGCCAAAGGTATTGGAAAATTCGCGCAGGGCCTCGGAGGCGTTTGAGTTGATGATTCCGCCCCCCGCATAGATCAAGGGCCGGCTGCTTCCGCCGAGGATCCGAAAGAAGTCTTTGACGTTCTTCTTGGAGAGTTTCCTGGTCTCGCGCGCAATTTTGCGCTGATCGAAGCCGCGGAATTCGAGGAGCCCTTCGCCTTTGAAGGTCCCGACATGCTGTTGGACGTCCTTTGGGATGTCAATGACGACGGGGCCGGGCCGGCCGCTGCGGGCGATGTCGAAGGCCGATCGAATCGTGGCTTCGAGCTCGTCCTCGTCTTTGACGAGGAAGACGTGCTTCGCGCAGGCGCTCATAATATTGAAAATGGGGGCCTCTTGGAAGGCGTCCGTTCCGATGGCCGCGCGGGCGACCTGGCCGGTGATCACGACCATCGGGACCGAATCCGCCATGCTGTCGCGGACGGGCGTCACGCTGTTCGTTGCACCGGGCCCCGAGGTGACGATGCAGACACCGACCTTTCCAGATGCTCGCGAGTAACCGGCAGCCATGAACCCGGCGCCCTGTTCGTTGGCAGGGACCACGAGCTGAATCTGCTCTTCTTTAGGGCGCGCCTCATTGTATTTGAAGATGGCGTCGTAGGTGGGCAGTATCGCGCCGCCGCTGTAACCGAAAATGGTATCCACGCCCTCGTCGGCCAGTACCTGGAGAATCATGTCCGCGCCCTGCATGAGCTTTCCAGCGAGTTGGTGCGTCTTTCCCGGTTTTTCCTTGGCTTGCGCTTGTGTAGCCATGCCACCTCCTCACACCAACCAGCGGGCCTTGAGTTGGGTCTATGGGGCGCTGCGGTATGCGCACCCATTGAATTATTGTCTTGGGTCCTTGAGAAAACAAACGAAGCGCCGCGGCTATTGCGGCGCTCCGGGAGGTTGCTTTTCAGAGCAGGTCCTAG
>JASJYE010000468.1 GCA_030123645.1 Candidatus Hydrogenedentota bacterium
AGCTTCGGCAATGGATCCGGCTGCTCGCGAACGACGCCGTACGCTTCGCGCTCGGGCTCGGGCCCGCCAAACCCGAGGAGCCCGAAGCCGAAGAAGCCAAACGAGAGCTGGGCTTACCCGACATTATGGTGCCCATCCTCAAGAAAGCCGAAGGCGTCCTCGAACACGCCCTCCAACCCACACCGCCACGCCCAAATCCCAATCTTGAACCCACGTAGCTTCCTTTCTTTCTGGGAAGAAAGGTCGTGCCGGACGCTATGAAAGACTAAGCAAAGAAAGACCGTTGGCATTGTCCGCCGCGGCCTGCGACTCCCACCTGATGCGCTATTGGGCGATGAACTTGACGATGCGCTTCGTCAGGTCTTCGGCGTGCTCGGTCTTGAAGAGGTGCTGGGCGTGAGCGTTGCCGGAGTAGAGGTGGAGCTGCTTGGGTTCCGCGGAGCTTTCGTGCAGGCGCTTGACGGTCGCCGAGAGGCGGTCGCCCTCGGATACGATGAACAGCTTGGAGATGGACGCGCTAGAGATCGGGTCGCCGCCCGCCGGCGCGAGCAAAACGGCCTTGACGATCGCCTTCGAGTCCGAATGCGCCAGGGCCCGTAATACGGCTGCGCCGCCCATGCTGCCGCCGAGCACGGCGATCTTCTCGAAGCCCTTCGCCTCCAGAAAGGCGACAGCCCCGAGGACATCAGGGTATTTTTCCGCGGCGTTCCCCGCCTTGCTGTTGCCGTAACCGCGAAAATCGATGGACAGCGCGGTCACGCCTGCTTTTTGGAGACGCTCGGCCTGGGGATACCAGCTTTCCTTGTTGAACACGGCGCCGTGCGCGAAGACCGCCGCACGATCTCCTTCCGCCGCGAAGAGCGCGGCCTCGATTGTGCCGCCGTCCGTTGTTGGAAAGGTGACAAGTTCAAAGCGATCCTCGGCGGCATACGCAGACGGAAGCGTCAATGCGGTCGCGATCAGGGCGGCGCCTGCAATCGCCGCCGACCTTATTGCACAATGCCGTTGAAGCATGCCACTGCCCTCCGTCCGTATCATACTATGTGGTGCGCTGAGTTTCCTCTACCTTTCTCTTTTGAAGGCCTTAGCAGAGGGCGGCTTTGCGACGGGCGAGTTCAGTGAGAGCATGTTTATTGTTGTAAAAACCGGCTTCGCGGAGGGCTTTGTTACTTAACCCGAATAGGAGAAGGGTTCTATCCGGGGACGGGTTCAGGCTCGGAGGCGGACATCTCCAGCCATGAAAAGGTGTAGTCCCCTTGTGGGCCGCGACCCGCGAAACGCTCGGCGACTTTGCGATAGCGCTCGGGCAGGCTGCACAAGTATTCCTGGGCTGCCTCGGCTTTGGCCCCAAGGCCTTTCAGATGCTCGATGTCCCAGTCTATGAGGAGATGCTCGAGGATGTCGGCATAGTCTTTGGGCGTATAGATTTCGCTGCGCTCAGCGATGTTGGCGAAATACTTGAAGGTTTCGCCCAGCTCCTTGCCTTTCTCGCGCATGTACATGGCGGGCATGGTGATCTTCTGGCGCATCATATCGTAAAACGCGAGAAGCGCCCCGTCGGGGTCCAACTCGAGACACTTACTGAAAAAGAGTTTGTAGGCCTTGGCGTGCCGGTGCTCGTCCGCGGCGATTCTCCCGCAGATTCTCGTAAGCAGCGCATCTCCCGCCTTACGCGCTTGCACGGCGACGTTAGCATGCGAGATGCGCGTTGCGATCTCCTGAAAGGAGGTATACGTGAAGGTTTTGTAAGGGTCGATCCCTGTGCCTACATCGCCGCCGTCCGCCAATAGGTTTTGAATTGTGATTTCGACGGCACGCATGTTGACCCGGCCGGTCAGGTAGAGGTACTTGTTAAGCAGGTCACCGTGCCGATTTTCTTCTGCAGTCCATTTTCTAAGCCAATCCCCCCAACTGTTGTGCGGCTCGTTGTTCTTGTCGAAGCCATGCACCTGGGTGATCCACATTGAATACGACGGTAGGGCCTCCTCGGTGATCATATTTCCGATGAGGACCACCATGAGGTCGTCGCTTAGGCCGCGCGCATTTTCTTGGAGTTGCTGTACCTGCACGCAAGCGTCGGGGTGGGACATGTCAGGCAGGTAATCGCTCGGTTGCCAGTACTCGTCCTCCTTGAGCGTGAGCTCGGGTATACGGTCGCTTACAAAGCCTTCAAGGCTTTTCATCACTTCGATACGTTTTCCGTCCATGCCAAGGCACTCCAAGCGCGTTAGTTCTTCAAACAAAACA
>JASJYE010000469.1 GCA_030123645.1 Candidatus Hydrogenedentota bacterium
CATGGCCCACTTCAATCTCATGGTCAAGGGCATCAGCCAGCTCTTTCCCGGCGGCCCGCCGGTCGTCAAGGCCGCTCTCAACTACGATATCACCAAAGAGGAGTTGGGGGGCGAACAGATCCATGTATACGAGAGCGGCGTTATCGACAACCTGGCGGAAAGCGAGGAGGACGCGATGAATATGATCCGCCGCTTTCTGAGTTACCTGCCCAGTAACGTGTGGGAAATGGCGCCGCAGGTCGAGGCGAACGACCCCGTCACGCGACAAGACGAAGAACTCAGCTCCATTATCCCAAGAACGAAGAACAAGTCGTACGACATCTATCAGATCCTCAATCGCGTGCTGGATCGGGATTCGTTCTTTGAAATTGCTCCCTTCTACGGGCGTTCACGGATTACAGGCCTCGCCCGCGTCAACGGCTATGCCGTGGGAGTCATGGCCAACAATCCCATGCATCTCGGCGGCTCAACCGATGTGGCCAGTGGCGACAAGGTCATTCGCCTCCTCCAACTCTGCGACACCTTTCACCTCCCACTCGTCTCCTTCGCAGACGAACCGGGCTTTATGGTCGGCCTTGACTCGGAGAAGAAAGGCATCGAACGCGCAGGCGCCCGACTCATCTGTGTGACCTGCGAGAGCCGGATGCCCTGGATCACCTTCGTCATGAGGCAACTCTATGGCGTGGCCGGCCAATGCCAGCACAGGCCCACCGGGATGTTCCGCCGCTACGCTTGGCCCTCGGCTGCATGGGGTTCCATGCACATCGAAGGCGGCGCCTTTGCCGCTTACCGCCGCGAAATCGAGAACGCGCCCGATCCCGAAGTGAAGATGGCGGAAATCGAAGAACGACTCAATGCGGTTACATCGCCCTTTCGTACGGCTGAGGCCACGGGCCAGGACATCATCGATCCCCGAGAGACCCGCCCCTTCCTGTGCGACTTCGTCGAGGAAGCTCAGTCTGTCTTAGGCACGCAACTCGGGCCTCCTGCGGCGCCTTACCGCCCTTGAGATATTGTATGTCCCGCAACGTACATTATGTGGCTTGATTCGGGAGTCGGTAATGAGCTTTTGTGGTCTTTTAGAGGCGGTGGAAGGGTTACCTTTCTTAGAGGAGCGAAATGAGCGACGATACATCGGAAGTACAGATTGACCCGGAGGAATTGAAGCAGTATTCCCTTAACGTGTGGGGTTACAAGCAAGGGGAAGTCGTCTCTCTGATGATTCACATCGGCGATCGCCTCGGCCTATACAAGGCGCTCGACGGGGCAGGGCCGGTCACGGCGGCGGAACTCGCAGAGCGGACAGGGCTACAAGAGCGCTGGCTGCTTGAATGGCTCCTAAACCAGGCGGCTGCAAAACTTCTCGACTTTAAAGGCACGGTCGTGCCCCACGAAGGTGACCGCTTTGAACTCACCCCGGTAGGCACGGCGGTTCTGGCCGACGAGGAGAACAGCCTGGCCTATGCCGCGGGCGCTTTCGCGGCTTCAATGCCTCCTGAGACGACCGACAAGCTGATTGACGCATTCCGAACGGGTATCGGGCTATCCTACCAGGAGCTTGGGCCGAATGCGGCTCACCGCACGGAGCGCATGCTCGGCCCGTGGGTGCGGCTGGCACTGGTCCCTAAGATCATTCCCGCGCTCGACGAGGTCGCGTCAAAACTCGAGGCCGGCGCCGCGACGGCGGACGTGGGCTGTGGATCGGGCCTTGCGTTGCTCGCGATGGCAGAAGCTTACCCCACCTCAGAATTCTACGGCTACGATCCGTCGGCCCATGCCATCGAGCGCGCCGAGGCGAATGCGGCCGAGCGCGGAGTCGGAAACGTGAGATTCCACACGGCCGGCGGTGAGGATCTGCCCCGCGAGCCCCGATACGATTTTATGATTACCTTCGACTGCATCCACGATATGACGCGCCCCGCAGAAGTGATCGCTGCGATACGCCGGGCTCTGAAGCCCGATGGAACGTGGCTTATCAAGGATATTCGCAGCAAACCGCGCTTCGAAGACAATCTCCGCAACCCGCTCCTCGCCATGATGTACGGTTTTTCCGTTTCGGCATGCATGTCCTCAGCACTCTCCGAGCCGGGAGGAGCCGGACTTGGAACGCTCGGGTTCAACCCCGAAGTCGCCGAGAAAATGGTCCGCGCGGCGGGTTTCACCCGCTTCACGATGCACGATTTCGAAGATCCGGGCAATCTCTACTACGAGGTCCGGCCGTAG
>JASJYE010000106.1 GCA_030123645.1 Candidatus Hydrogenedentota bacterium
ATCCATTCGAAGATTCTTGTCCAACTCCATGTCATTGGACATCGGTTTCATCGCTGAGCTTATTCAGAAAACCTTGACTGGCACACTCCGCTCTGCTTAGATAGTATTCTAATCCTCAAATCATACTCGACAGTCGCCGTCTATGTTTTTGCACCCATCAATAGATACGCTTGGGACGGCGCCGCGGGGTGGGTAAGGGCGAGCCCGAGAGAACCGCTCGGTAGATATTTTCCAGCATCGCGTCACTGCCGTTCATGACGCCTACGACGACAAGGTGCGCAATGCGGTCGAGGAAGGTGTCAAAATCCACGTCCTCGTCGTAGTGGTCTTCATGGATGTGAGCGTAGGCATGACTGTCCCGGTACTCGGCACAGATCCGATCATGGAGTTCTCGCTGCGCATCGTCCTCGACGGGCTCGGGCCATAGGTAACGGGCCGGCGCCCGGGGTTCGGGCAACGGGGCCTCGCGCTGGAATGACGAGTACACCTCGTCGAAGCCTTTGTCGGCGCCGTTCTCCGCGCCGATGACGACCATCTCGGACAAACGGCTGACAAAGGAGTCGTAGTCCTCGAAGCGCCCGGCGTAATGCGTTTTATATACGGACAGAAACGCCTCTGCGTCGTGAACCTGACGCCGGAATGTCTGCGCTATACGAGTCCTGATGACTTCCTTGAAGCCGTCCGGCCAACAGCGCTCAGCGGCGCCGTCGGCATCTTCGGTGTCGAGAAGGTCGTGCATGATTGCTCCCTTGGCCCCTATGTTTTCTTGCCCGGTGAAGCCGGAACTGGATCTGTGTCCTGCGAATCGACTCTTCCGCCGCCCCACTTCGGGGCTCTTTCGTATTGTTGTGCGATGGCCCAGGAATCGCTTCGCTCAACCTGGGCTTCATTCCGCCGCCCCTTCCGGGGCTTGTTGCTGCTTCTGCCGCGATGGGCTTTGTTCTGCTGCCCCGCTACGGCTTAGAGACCCGAAATTGTCAATAGGAAGCCCAGCGATCTGGGTGGTAGTGACCTATTCTACGGCCCGCCACGCACTGAGATCATCTGGCCTGTCACGAAGGCTGATTCGTCGGACGCGAGGAACAAGGCCACATTGGCGATGTCTTCGGGCGTGCCGAGGCGACGCAGCGGGATGTGGGCCATGACCGCCTTCTTGAAGTCATCCATGTATAGGCCGTCTCGCTGGGCCGCTTCACGCAGCATCGGGGTCTCGACGAAATCGGGTGCGATGCCGTTCACGTTGACATTATATGGCCCCAACTCGATGGCCAGCGCGGTAACGAGTCCACGGAGACCGGCGTTGGCAGCGCTGTAGTTTGCCTGGCCCGGGCCGCCAAGCCCGGACGGCACCGGCGAGCCGATGACGACGATCTTCCCGTTGTGCTGTTGGACCATGAGTTCCTGGGCGCATTTGGCACAATTGAACGCCCCGGTGAGGCCGACTCGGATGACTTCGTCCCACTGGTCCTCGGAGAGGGCATGAATGGGGGCATCCTTGCGAAGGCCCGCGCTGCACACCAGGATATCGACCTTGCCGAAGGCGGATGCGGCTTGCTGGAACACGGCCTTCATGTCCGCCATCTTCGACACATCGCCCTGGACTGGGATGGCCTTTCCGCCCATCTCTGCGATTTTGTCGCTGACACTTTCAGCGGCCAGGAAGCTTCGGTCGGTGACCAGAAGGTCTGCGCCCTCGGCCGCGAACTTGAGTGCGATACCCCGGCCAATGCCGCCCGCGGCCCCGGTAATCACCGCAACGTTGTCGCGCAATCTCATGCTGCTTCTGTCGTCCTATTCCGGCTGGCTCATGGGCGCCGCGCGCCGGTCGTCCACGCCATGAAAGCGTCCGGCCTTAATCTGGCCGATAAGGTCCTGCTCGTCGTGCACCGGCTCTTCGAAGACCGTATAGCACGCCCCCACGCCGATCACGGCATGTGCATCGCTCCCGCCGGTTCCCTTTAGGTTCAGTCGCTCAGCCACCACGGTGGCCAGTTCGACTTCATTGAAACTCGAAGCGCCGTTGTACGTCTCGAGCGCATCCATCAACTGAAACACGGGACGAAGGCAAACCGCCTCGAGCGTATCGACGAATTCTTCCGTTTTGCCGTTGGAACTGGCGTCGAAATAGGCCCGCACCAGGGCCGGTTCGCCGCGGAAGGGATGGGCGAGAACCATGACCCCGCCGGCCTCGTCGACCATCTTCCTGAGGTCGTTCGCATAGAATACATCGCGCACGGTTTCGTGAAGCCCGAACACCAGCACATGGCCATACTCCGTGCCTACCTCGGCGCCGCCAATCACGAGGAATCCGTGCTTGTCCCGCAGTCGCTCGACCGCGTTTGGGGCCCATACGTAGTCATGGTCGGTGATGCACACGCCATCCATCCCAACCGCCTTGGCTTTCTGGACGAGCGCGTCCGGCTCCATGTAGGCACACGCGGACCCGTTGACGGTGTGCAGGTGGAGATCGATCTTCATGAGTTGAGGCGTCTTCTCCGAAAAAAGGGGACAGACCCAGCCCCTGCGCTCGCTGGCGTCCGTCCCGTTCTTCCTTCGTAATTCGCTCCAGGAGTCTCAGTTCTACTGGGTCTGTGTTAGGCCCGCTTGGCCGTGAACTGGCAATGGCCCGCCTCGGGCATCGAGGCCGTCATCTCGATCTTCACATCGATGTCCAATTCGTCATGGATCGTCTTGCATGCCGTGAGGCACGCGTGCTTACACGGCATGCGATTGGCGACATCTTCGCCGCATTTCTCTTTGATCTGGTTGAAGGTGCGGCACTCCGGCAGGCGATAGGTAAGGCGCTGGGGGTTGTTTTCGATGATGGGCAGAATCGAGAAGTCCTGCGTGCTCAGATACGCGATTTCGATAAAGCGTTGAGGCAGCAGCGCGAATTTCAGATGACCGCCGGTGTCGTCAATCGCCATCTTAAGCACTTCATAGGTCCGATCTGGATACTCGTCGCCGAGTTTGTAGGTCTTCTGCATCCAATTCCGTCCGAAGGTCTCGAAGACCCGTTCGCCTTCCGCGTCGATCTCATCGCCGCTCTTGCCCTCAATGGCCTTGGAAAACTCGTCGACTACCTTCTCGGCGGTGAATTCCTCGCGGAGTGTCTGCATCATCTCCGGGTTCAGTTCGAAGGAGTAGTTGTTCGGTACGTATAAATCGTTCATGCTGTGGCCTCCACAGGGGGAAACGTGATGGTGATAGCGTCTTCGGGGCACACCTCAATACAGTCGTTGCACCCGGTACACTTGTCGCGGTGCCCCGCATTGAGGCCGTAGGCGCCTGCTTCACTGGGATCGGTTTCGCGTCCGCGCTCGACCTTGACGGCATGCACACTGAACACGGATTGCAAGCAGGCCTGAAGACACTTCTTGCACGCAAAGGGCACCGTACACTTTGCCGCATCAATGATAATCGTGGGAAATCTTGGGACAGCCATTCTACCATACCTCCGCAAGCCCGGGCAGGCTCTCTCGGTCGAGCAGCTCGATGGCGCCCGTCGGACACGCTGTCTCGCATAGACCGCAGCCAAAGCACTTGAACTGGTCGATGTTCGTCTTCTCTGTTGTTACCTCGAACTTGATCGCGCCGAACTGGCAGCGTTGCACGCACACGCCACACCCCGAACACGCATCGTAGTCGACGGCCGCCACCCAGGGACTCTTCAAACAGCCCGTCTCGACCCCGTAATCCACGCGGTTGCGAATCATGCCGCAGTCCGGGTAGTCGCAATTGCAGATGCCGCCGACGTAGGATCCGCCGAAGGTCATGATAATGTGGACCATGCCCTTCTTGTTCCACTTGAGCAGCCATTCCTTGGCTTCGTCGGGGCTCATGAAGTTCACGCCGCCTTTGTAGCGTTCGGGCCAGCGCTCCCACTTGAACATGCCCACGCCCAGGCCGGTGCACGAGTACTCGTGCTCGTTTCGTTCCTCTTGCCCGCGCGCGCCGATCCGGCAGATGCAACTCATGGAAGCTACGGGGTAGGCGAGTTCGGCTACGCGAAAGGCCTCTTGGAGCGGAATCACCTGGCCTATCTGGAACGGGCTCTTGGTGGTCATTTCATTGGCTTCTTTGACTTCTTCCCGGAACTTCTCGGGGTCGGTAAAGCGCTTCTGCATGATTTCACCCATCATGCGCCCCGACGTCCCCTCGGGATCCGAGCCGTAGGCCGCCGCCTTCTGGCCCGTTTTCTTTATCTTGTACATTTGCCGGGAATGGTTCTTGGGATTCAGGTACCATCTCCCTTCCCCATACTCCGGGTCGCCGAACGCTTCATCAACCCAATTCATAATAGGCTCCTCCAACAATCACGCTGTTTCATTCGTATAAGTGTGTCCAAGCTCGTAAAGCCAGGATTCACGCAACTACTCGGTCGCCAGTAAGCGCGAACTCGTCTCGAGACATACTTGCCCTCGGCCGAACAAGCAGTTTGCGCACATACGGCAGTTCATACACCGTTTTGCTTCTTCGATCACCTGCTGTTCCGTGTACCCCAGTTCCGATTCGGAAAAGGACCGCACCGCGTCCTTCGGAGTCAGGGAAGGCATATCCCATCGATCCTTCTTCGCCAGGAAGTCGGGTATTTCGATATCGTCGTCAAGACGATACACCTCCTTGAGGGGCTCGGGCTCGAGATCCTTGGGGTCGTTGCCGCTCAAATAGCAGTCGATCGAGCGCGCGGCCGTATGTCCTTCGGCGATAGCGCCCACTATCGAGCCGGGCACCTGGACCGCATCGCCCGCGGCAAACACGCCGGGTACATTCGTAGCCAAGCTCGTGGTATCGACGGTGAATGTCCCGTTGGCGCCGAGGTCCAAGCCATCGACAAAGGAAGGGTCGGGCACTTGGCCGATGGCCACAATCACGGTGGCCACAGCGCGGTGCACATCGGTATCCGGCCCTTTGGCGAGTTCCCACTGCATGCGGCCGGCGTCATCTTTGCTCGTGCTCGCCACCTTCTTGAAGTCGATGCCGCTCACCTTGTTGAGCACGTGCGACACGAATCGTTGCGGCGCCAACGACGGGCACATCTCGACTCCTTCGTTTTCGGCGCCGAGAATCTCCCACTCGTATGAGGGCATGGTGTCGCGCGACTCCAGGCACGCCAGGAAGACCTTGTCCGCGCCCAAGCGAAGCGCTGTGCGCGCGGCGTCCAGGGCCACGTTGCCGCCTCCAATGACGGCGACGGTGCCTTTGAGGCGGATTTTGTCGGCGATACGGGCATCGCGCAGGAATGACAGCGCGGGATGGATGCCCTTCAGGTCGGCGCCGGGGATATCCAACTTGGGACTCCGCCACGCGCCCGTCGATAGGAGCACCGCCTTATGCCCCTGACCCCAGAGATCGTCCATGGTGAGGTCGGTGCCAATACGAATATTCGTCTTGATGTCGACGCCCAGCCCCCGGATGTAATCGATTTCCTTCTCGACCACGTCGCTCGGCAGCATGAACTCCGGGATACCCGCCGCCAGCATGCCACCGGCCACGGGCAGGGCCTCGTAGACCTTCACCTCGTAGCCCATGTTCGCGAGGTCGTGTGCGGCCGTCAGGCCCGCGGGCCCAGATCCCACGATGGCCACCTTCTGCTCTTTAGTGCGCTCGGGCACCTCGACGGAAAAGCCGTTGGACTGTTCATACTGCCCCACGAAGCGCTTCAGCCACTCGATCGCAATGGGACGGTCCACGAGCGCCCGCGAGCAGGCATCCTCGCACGGGTGATGACACACGCGGCCGCAGATCGATGGGAACGGATTCGTTTCCCGGACGATGGCCAGGGCGTCGTCGAAACGCGCCTGAGCTAATGCAATCACGTAGCTTGGCACGTCCATATGTATCGGACAGGCCTCTTCGCACGGTGAAATCTTGTCTACCTGAGGCCAACACTTTTCACCGTGAATCTGAGAACGGAGTTCAACACCGCGAGATCGCGTGCCGGTCGCCTTAGAGTTGTTTGTGCCCACGAGTAAACAAAATCCTCCCTGTTGTGAGTCGCCCGGTGCCCGTTCCACCGTCACGTACAATCGAGACGAGAAGTAGAAACGCCCGGAAGGAACAGCCCCTCCCGAGCGTCAACGCACTATATCCTTCTGCTGTCTCGTTGTCAAGTGCCACACAGGGCAACCTGGGGGGGTGCGGAAATAGACATATAGAGATGGTTTTTTCACCGCCTAGCCGGTGAAAAAACCGTATTTAAACTGAGCGCGTATAGCCTAAGAAAGCATCTGTAAAAGTGGGGCTGGTCAAAAATGGCCATCGTTTGCTCCGCTCTTGATCCCATTGGAAGGAGGGACTACCATCGCAGGCAATCGGCCCGCGGTGGCCGCGCGAATGTACATATGGGGCTTTTCGCCTGAGGGCAACGCGAACGAATTCATGGATGAGGAACAGGAAATGGACGCACTTTTTGAGACGTGTTCGATAGGAAACATGGAACTGAGAAACCGCTTTGTCCGGTCGGCTACCTGGGAAGGCATGGCCGAGGAAGACGGAACGGTGACAAACGAGCTGGTGGACCTCTACCGGGACCTGGGCAAAGGGAAGATTGGTCTGGTGATCGCGAGCTACGCTTTTGTGGATCCCCGGGGCCGATGCAACCCCGGTATGGTCGGCATCGACAAAGATTCGCTGATCCCGGGTCTCCAGCGGATGACCGGCGCGGTCCATGAAGAAGGCGGGAAGATTGTCGCGCAGATCGCTCACGGCGGCGCGCAGATGAGCGTCATTCCCGGTGAATCGGGGATCGATACTGCGTTGAAACCCGAGGCGCCTTCGGCGGTCGCGGACCGGTCTTCGGCTAAGGTTCCCGAGGAGATGGACCATGAAGCCATTGCGCGGGTTGTGAAGGCCTTTGCGGATGCGGCGCGGCGCGCGAAGGACAGCGGATTCGATGGCGTCCAATTGCACAGCGCACACGGTTATCTGCTTTCTCAATTCTTGTCGCCTCTCTCGAACGTGCGTACGGACGAGTATGGAGGTCCCATCGAGAACCGTGCGCGCTTCGTATTCGAGGTCTATGACGCTGTGCGCGAAGAAATGGGACCTGATTATCCCATCCTGATCAAGATCAACTCCGAGGATTTCCACGAGGCGGGCCTCAACGCGGACGATTCGATGTGGGTGTGTGAACAGCTTTCGCAAAAAGGGATCGCCGCGATCGAATTGAGCGGGGGAACACCTGCGGCGGGGCGGAACGGTCCCGTCCGCATGAAGATCCTTAGCGAGGATCAGGAGGCGTACTTCAAAGAACACGCAAAACGCACCGTGGCCCGTGTGCAGTGCCCCATCATCCTCGTGGGCGGCGTTCGTTCGTTGGAAGTGATGGAGGAACTCTACAACGAAGACGCGGCGCAGTTCTTCAGCATGTCCCGGCCCTTCATCTCGGAGCCGGGCCTTGTCAAGCGCTGGATTGCCGGGACCAGGAGGAAGGCCCGCTGCGCTTCGTGCAACAAATGTTTCCCCACGGCTTTCGCCCCGGGGAAGATGTATTGTGCGGGCTTTGCGAAGTTGGACGGCCTTGAGATGGCTGACATCAAGCAGTACAAGTGAGGCACTCAGGCCCCGCTATATCTCTCGGCCAACAGCCGT
>JASJYE010000470.1 GCA_030123645.1 Candidatus Hydrogenedentota bacterium
GTTCACGGTTGGCTACGGGCGGATTGCACCCAGATCGCCCATCCTCACTCCTCGGCCGCTCATCTCTCCTGGCTCGCGAGCGGCCCCGACCCCGCGCGCGGCTGGTCGCGCTCGGACGTGTGCGTTTGCTGGATTCAGTGCGGCGATTGGGGAAAAAAGCGCACGCTCGTGGGCCGGCGCTGGATGCGCGAGGGCGAAATGATCTGGAACTACTCGGGCGTCATGACCGACCTCGAAGAGTCCGACGTGGCCCACGTCATGGAAGCCCGGAGCCTGGAGTATTGCCAAGCCATTTGGCATCTCTACGACCTGAAGATGGGCATGGAGACTTATTACCAGGATCTGCTCAGCGACCTGAATCTGCATCGCCCCCCCGTGCAACGAAATCGTCCGCAACGCCGGCTTCTACGCCGTGGCCACCTTGGCCCACACGCTCTCGAGCGGCGTGGACCTCATCGGCGGCCAAAGCCCCCAGCGCGGCTCGCGGACGCGCAAAGACGGCTCGAAGCGCAAACGCCCCCCCCGCCCTCACCGCATGCGCCTGTGGCGTCTGCGCCGCGGATTCTTCGCCCTACCCGGGCGCATCGCCTACCACAAACGCGTTCTCAAAATCACCCTGTTGGGTCTGAGCGAAGCCCTGCGCCGCGAATTCGAGGGAATCTTCCAAACCATCTGTCGATGTTGACCCCTCGCCTCGCCCATCGCGCCACTCCCACCCCCTCGTTCGCTCAACCCCGTGGGAAACCCGCGCCCTGCACGGAGCGTTTCGCCTCTCAACCCCTCTGGCAAACCCCTGGGATCCAATCAGAACCAGCAAATTCAGCATAGAAACCCGCACCAGCGACCGAAATCCGCCAGAGCGATCGCTCGTGGCAGCCCGCGCCTTCCAGGCGTGAAGGATCGAGGTGGTCTGACAAGATACAATATTTATCTTGACATACGGGCCAATATGTATAACTTATGCATATCATAGAGATGTGTCTTAGGCTGTGTACGGTAATAGGTGTTTGAGCCATATTCGGATGAATCCGAGAATGATGAACGTCTTGAAACTCTCGGCCAGTTTGTCGTATCGCGTCGCCACTCGGCGGAATTCCTTGAGCCGTCCGATGAGTCGTTCCACCACGTTGCGCCGTTTGTATTTGTCTTTGTCGAACGCCGGTGCGCCGGGCGGATACGTTCCGTCCCGTCTCTTGCGACTGGGGATCAACGGCTGCGATCCGCGCGCCCGAATCGCTTCGCGTGAAGGGGCGCCGTCGTATGCCTTGTCGCCGGAAACCGTCTCGAACCTTTGGCGCGGACGGCCCGGTTTGCCACGAATCGACACGGAGTCCAGCAACGCTTCGAGCATCGTCGATTCGTGCGTCTGGCCCGCAGTCACTTCGACCGTGATGGGCAAACCTTCTCCCTCGCACAGCACGTGGAGCTTCGTCGAGAAACCGCCACGGGAGCGCCCTAACCCCTGTCGTTCTTGGCTTTCCTGTGGCGAAGCCCCTTTTTTTGAGCGCCTGCGGCGCTCTTGTGAGCACGAATCGTCGAGCCGTCGACGGCGGCGAACTCGAAATCGATCTTGTCGCCTCTGCGTGCCCGCGCCTCGAGCGCGTCGAGGAGTGTTTGAAACAGGCCGTTGTTTTTCCATTGCCGGTAGCGACCGTAAACCGTCGACCAAGGGCCATAGCACTCGGGTAGATAGCGCCACGGGGCGCCCGAGCGCAGAATCCAGAAAATGCCGTTCAACACCATGCGGTGGCAACGGTAAGGTTTGCCCCGTTTGCCCGAACGCTCGGGAGGCAGAAACGCTTCGAGCAGGGCGAATTCCTCGTCGCTCAGATCGTAACGAGACATTGGATTTCTCCGTGGGAACAGGGCGGAATTGGGATGTCAACAGGAGCATGAGACCAGTCTACAGGATCCAAAAACCAAAGCAAGGGGAATTACCGTACAGACCCTAGTACTCCGCCAGCCTTAAAACGATGGGTATAGTTTGCTTAACTTGATTCGTGCGTCCGGGGTGCGAAAATGCCAGTTGGCTTTCCTTTTGGATCGGTTGCGCTCGGTTTGCCACCCTCCCACCTCGTGGCGCAGTGTCTCGATGTGCGGGATGCGGCGTCTCAGGCATTGGCGGCTCAGGACGCTGAACTCGATCTCGGCCATGTTGAGCCGGCTGCCATGCTTGGGCATGTAGTGGAACACCAGCCG
>JASJYE010000471.1 GCA_030123645.1 Candidatus Hydrogenedentota bacterium
ACGGCGGCCCCGACAAACCCGCCCGAACTACATCAACTGCGGCCGTAGCCTCCTTGATTCTGGGCTTCCTCGGATTCGTGTTTTGGATATTCACCGCAGTACCGGCGATCATCGTGGCCCTGGTCGCGAAATCCGACATCCGCGCCAACCCGACAGCCATGCGCGGCTCCGGGCTTGCGACCATAGGTCTGCTCATGGGTCTGATTAGCCTTTTTATGCCATTCTTTTGGATATTCTTTTTCGTGGCCTTGCTGGCCGGAGCGCCCACCGCCGTCACTTACGATGATGGGCAACGAATCGCCCACATTCACCTGGCCGGACCCCTATTAGAGACGCCCACGGAGAACCTGGCGGGGTTCTATTTACAATCCGCCAACTCTCTCAAAGGGCTTGTCGAGCTTGTCGAGCGCGCCGCCGAGGACGATTCGGTCGAGGCCCTGCTGTTCACGACCGGCGCTCAGGTGATGGGCTACGGGCAACTCGAAGAACTTGTCGCGGCCATTGAGACCTTCAAGGCGTCGGGCAAGAAGGTATTCGCGCACGGCACCGCGCTTCAGACAGGAAGCTATACCCTATTGTCCAGCGCCACACATCTCAACGTCGTGCCCACGGACACGGTCTGGCTGGCGGGGATTTCGTTGAGCGAATTCCACCTCAAAGATGCGCTGGAGAAGATCGGTCTGGAGGCGGACGTCATCCAGATGGGGACATACAAGGCCGCCGGTGAGATGCTGACTCGATCGGAACCGAGCGATGCCGCCCGCGCGAACAGCACCTGGCTCATCGACGGGCTATATGAGAGCCTGGTTGACTTGATATCGGAGTCGCGCGGCATGCCGCCCGAGCGCGTGATGGAGATTATCGACGAAGGACCTTTTACGGCCGAGCGCGCGCTCGAGGTCGGGCTTGTCGATTCTGTGATGTTTCTGGACCAATTTCTGGAAGAAATACGCAATGAGTACGGCGAGGACGTTTATATTGACAACTACTATGGTCACGACGATGCCGGCGGCGGTTTATCCTTGATGGAGGAGCTCCTCTCGCAACGAAGCGGTGCCGATACGCAGGCGCGCGGCGAGGCGGTAGCCGTAGTCTATGTGGAAGGAACGATCCTCCAAGGCTATGGCGGCGTGAGTCCTTTTGGAGTTCTAGGCGCGTTTAGCGGCGACCTTGTGAAGCTGCTCGATCGTGCCGCGGCCGACGATTCAGTCCAGGCCGTTGTGATGCGCATCGATTCCCCCGGGGGATCGGCTGTCGCGAGCGAGGAGATCCTTCGTGCGGCCGAGCGGGTGCAGGACAAGAAACCCTTTATCGTTTCGATGGGTTCACCCGCCGCAAGCGGCGGGTATTACATTGCCTGCAAAGCGGATGCGATCTTCGCCGATGAAATGACGATTACGGCTTCTATCGGTGTGATCGGCGGCAAGCTCGTGACCACGGGCATGTGGGATCGGCTCGGCGTGAACTGGACGGTATACTCGCGGGGCGAAAACGCCGGCATCTTCTCGGGCGACCATCATTTCACCGAATCGGAGCGCGCCTGGGTCCGTTCCTACATGGAGGAAACCTACGACGTATTCACCGGACACGTTACGCAGGGCAGAGGAGACAAGCTCTCAAAACCCATCGATGAGATGGCAGGCGGGCGCGTGTACACGGGAAAACAAGCGTTGGACTTGGGCTTGATCGACGAGATTGGCGGGCTCAGCGACGCGATCGAATTCGCCGCCGAAAGGGCAGGGCTTGAGGACTACGATGTCCGCGTGCTGCCCGAACCGATGTCTTTTTTTCAACAGTTAATGGATAGCCTGACGGGGCTGGGAGAACGCTCGAGCGATCTGCATTTTGAGGCCGCCGCGGTCCCTAACCGGGCCCCATCCATGCGCCGCCTGTTCGACGGCGCGCAACCGTCGCTGGCTCCGGCCGCCGCTGTGCTGGATCTTTTCGATGCAGAAGGGAGCCGTGCTGTGATGAATGCGCTCTCGGCGATCGAGGTGATCCGCCGGGAGGGTGTGGCCGTAATCATGCCCGAAACCTTCGTCATACGCTGAGGTCCCAGCCCGCGTGTGCGGTGCCTTCAACGCTTCACCCGCACGCTCGATCCATAACCAGCGCGCTAAGAAGAGAAACAGTACCCCCCCACTTGTCATTGCGAGTTCGAACCCGCTCCGCGGGAAATTGGCATAAGAACGCCGGTC
>JASJYE010000472.1 GCA_030123645.1 Candidatus Hydrogenedentota bacterium
TCGCTCAACACGGACTACTACCAATTCGCGATCCAGAAGAACGGGCGGATTGATGTCGCGCTTAGTTCCGGCCAGCCCGTGTTCCTTGACGCCTTCCCGATGGTGCGCATCGAGGGGAAGAGGAGTGCCGAAGCGCTCAAGGTAGACGGCCGCTGGAGCCAGCGCTACGAAGTGGACGACGCGCTCGGCCAAGGCAATGGCATGCTCCTCAAGTTCAAGAACTGCGAATGGACAATTCGGGCGTATCCGTCGAAGCCCTTTTTCGCGGTCCAGGTCGCGTATGTCAACACGACGAAAAAGCCGATCTGGATATCGGAACTGATGCCATGGTGCGTAGGCGAGCCGTACAAGGGGGCGCTCACGCTTGGGGAGGGCACGAAGGACGCGCCGATCTTATTGAATGCGCTCGACGGCGGTGACGCGGGTCTGGCACGAGGGGAGGCGCGAAGCGACACGCACCTGGCGGTCTTTAATCCCGCGAACGGCCGTTCGCTGATCGCCGGGTTTCTCACACAGACGATGGCGATGAACTCGATTTCACTCTCGGCATCGCGAAAGAAGAACGAAGACGTGTTCGACTACTTTCGCGCGGTGTGCACATTCGACCCGCCGGCCGTGGTTGAACCCGGGGGGCGGCTGAACTCGGAGGTACTCTATGTGGCCCTCGCCGAGACGAATCCGCTTGAAGGTCTGGAGCGCTATGCGCGGGCCATCGCCGTTGCCTATGGCATCTCCGCGGAAAGGCCTTTCATTCCCCACGGCTGGGCGGTCTCGGGCGAATCTCTCAACGAAGCGGCTATCCTTTCAGAGCTCGACTTCATGGCGTCGAAGCTCAAGCCCTATGGATGGAAACACGTCTCCCTTGGGCGGGGCTGGCAACGGGCCGTCGGCGACTGGGAGCCGGACATATCGAAGTTTCCACACGGGATGAAATCGCTCACGGACGAGATTCACGCACGGGGTCTGACTGCTGGGATTTGGCTTGATCCCTTCTTGGTGGATGAAGATTCGCCGGTTGCTCGTGAGCATTCCGAATGGCTGTTGGAGCGCCTGGGCGGCGATGGCGATGACGGTCTGCGCGTTTTGGATATTACTGCGCCGGGGGCGGCGGAGCACGTCCGCCAACTTGGAGTGCGGGTGCGCGAATGGGGCTTTGACGCCATCGAAGGTGTCAACACGCGGGTACTCCTCGAGGCTACGGGCCACCTGGTACGTACCAGGACGCGCGTCGAGATTGCACGCGCTGGAATGTTCTCTTTAGTCGACGGCTTCGGACAGGATCGATTCGCCTCCACTTCCACGCCGTCGCTGCTATCCGCGCCGTTTTTCGCCGGCGCCGCCTCGACGATATCCTCCTCGGCTCGCAGCAACTACTTCGCGCCACATCTCTGGATCCCGATTCCGGAAGCCGGAAAGGTAGGCGACCGCAATACGTGGCTTATGACGGAGTTGGCATTGCTGGGGGGAGCGGTTCAACTCAGCAACGTCCCGTCGCGACTCAGTGCCGAGCATCGTGACGCGCTTCGCCGTGTCCTCCCCACCCCGCAGCGCGGGGCGCGCGTCCTCGACTTGCTCTACAACGAAAGCCCTCGGGTCTGGGCGCTCCAGATAGACTCTGCGGTCGGCCGCTGGACCGTCGTTGCGGTTTTCAATCGCGACGAGTCAAAGAGCGCAAAAACGACGCTCCCGTTTTCGGCTTTGAAATTGAGCACGGACGACTATTACGCCGTATACGATTTCTGGGAGGAGCGCTATTACGGGACCGCCCGGGGAACGCTGGACGTGGACGTGGGGCCAGGGTCGGTCCGCGTTCTTGCGCTCAGACCCTACCGGGATCGTCCGATGTTTCTTTCGACCGACGCCCACATCACGCAGGGAGCGACGGACCTCACGGCCTTGAATTGGGATGGAGAAAGCCGGAGGCTGAGCGGCGCATTTCGGGCAGTCGAGAATACGGAGTATAACCTTAGTTTTCTTGTCCCAGACGACTACGAAGCGGGGGAAATCGTTACGTCGCTTGGAAGCGTGACGTCCGATACGACCGGCCGCGTGTTACGGCTCACACTGAAATGCCCTCGCACCGAATCGGTGACATGGAGCATACAGTTCTAGGGCAATTCAAGTTCAGATAGACCCTTCGTGTCGTCGCGAGGAACGGGCATGGCGAGCTCGTAGGATGGGCTTCAGCCCATGCTG